>JADLDZ010000173.1 GCA_020846375.1 Nitrospirales bacterium
CTTTACAGAGAGCGAAAAGAGAGATCCACCGGCTGTGGGAACGCCAAAAACATGGCAAAATGCACGCCAATTCCCGTTCAATTGGGGGTTATCCTGGTAACGCCTTAATAAAACAGGGAATTCACCCCATTTCCGGAGGTGTGCAAAGTGCCATCAGAAAGCGGGTTTCCTCTTTCTTCCCCAAGGGCAGACAGACATGCTCCCTGTCTTTCTCTCACGAATTGGAGGCCTCCAGGCTGCCGAAGGTGATGATATCCTGGATGGCGTCCACAATGTCGCCGAGCTCCCTGATCTCTCTGACCCGCACCCGCGGCAGCATCTCGAGGGCATCCACACAGGTCTCCCCGATCGCCGTGGTCTTGTTCGGGAAATAGAGGACCTCCAACTGGGGCAGCTGACTCGCCCTCTCCACCGGATCCGGCCCCACCGTGTGAATGGCGTCGCTGATCATGATGCAGATTCCCTCTGCACCGACAGGGGTGGCCGCCAGCTGCCGGCTCACCACCTCGAACGCCTCATCCAGATTCGTCGCCCCGCTGCACTGAATGTTCAGGACTTCCTCAAGGATGTCGCTCTCCTCCTTGAAGTCCCCCACTGCCTTGAGCTCCTTGATCCTGTCGTCAAAGAGAAGCACCGCATAGTCCTCATGACGGAGCGCCTCCGCCAGAATGCTGACGGCGAGGGCTATGTAGTCGATGGTCGGCCCCAGGCTGTTGCTCTTGTCCGCAAGGATGATGAAGCAGCGCTTCGTGCGCACGATGTTCCTGCTCAGGATGTCCTCATAGGCGGGCATGCCGCAGCTCCCCTTCGCTACCATCCGGTCGAGGGTCGCCTCCAGCTCCCACTCCGTGCCCGGCACATAGTGGCACAGGGCGGTCTTCCGGGTGACAATGCCACCCTTTGAGGCGATGCTCCGGCCCTCCCGCATCAGGGCCTCGACCGTCCGGTTCAGCAGCATGCGCCGTACTTTCGGACTTACTTTGCTCCCCTTCCGCCGGTAACTCTGGACCAGGGGAAGACAGGGGACATTGGGGTTGAAGAGCCAGGAGCACGCCTCTTCCTCGCTTTCCTCTTCCCCCTCCTCACCGACTTCTTCGATCAATGAGGAGCCCTCTGTCTTACGCGGGGGCTGCGCTCTCTTCAGGCCGTCTTTTTTTTTTCGGTGCTGATGCCCAATACCCGGTTGACGATGTCCTCCACCACCTGCTCTTCCGTCAGTTCGCTGTTGTACCGCAGCCGGATCTTTTTGGTCAGGGCGCTCTTCGCGATCTCCTTCAGCAGCATCTCTCCGCAGGGGTCTTCCCCCTGGGAGCGGATCGAGGAGGCGAGCTTGACCATGAAGATGGCGGCACGGATGGAGCCGCCCTTTACTACGTCCTGGTGCTTCCGGGTGCCCTCCGTTATCCTGCACATCAGCCTGACAAGCTCAGGGTCGTCCTCATCGGTCCGCAACTGCACTACTGCCATGGCCTGTTCCAGAGGCAGATGGTCGAGCTGCAGCCAGACACACCGGTCAAAGAAGGCCTGCGGCAGGGGGTTCGTCCCCACCCGGTCGAGGGGATTACAGGTGAAGACGCACCCGAATGCAGGCTCCGCCGTGATGGTGCCCAGCCGCGGGATGGTGATCATCCTCTCGTCAAGGGCGGTCAGCACCGCGTTGATCGTCTCGGACGGAGCACGGTTGACCTCGTTAAAGAAGAAGATCCCGCCCTGCGTCATCGCCTGACTCAGGGGTCCGGGCAGAAAGGATTCCCACGAATACCCCTTGCTCAGCACCATGGGGGGATCAAACCACCCCTGTATCTTGAGAGAGGAGAGCTCCTGGTCGCCGTCAACCCGGTACAGATGCCTCTTCAGCAGCCTCGCCGCTTCCTTCGCCATCTCGGTCTTCCCGGTGCCCGCTTCCCCTTCCAGAATCACCGGGATTCCTTTTGAAAGGGCGCGCACCACCAGCGCAAACTCTCTTTCATGGCCGATTATCATCTCGGAGTCTCCTCAGCAGGTCTCGGTCTCCTGCAGCAGCATCGCTTTGATAGTTTCGGTAGTGGCACCCGGAGGGATCGAACAGCCGGGCGCGATAACATCGTATCCGTCCTCCGCCGCTTTGAGAGCCGAGGCTCTCGCAATCTCGGGATTCCCGAAAAAGAGGTCTTTCATCGTATCGATACCGCCGATAACGCCTATTTTCTTGCCTTCCTCCTGGATGGCCAGCTTCACCGCGGCCACGTCAGTCTTCGGCTCAAAGCTCAGTGCGGCTGCTCCGGTCGCGATCATGGGCTTTATGATCGGGTTCACCCTCCCGCAGATATGCAGAATAACGGGTGCAGGTGCTATCCTGCTGGTCAGCTCCTCTTCCCACGGCCAGGCAAGCTCCTTGTATATCTTGGGGCTGATCATGTCCATGGAGGCCAGCATGTCCTCGATGCAGATTACATCGGCGCCGGCCTGTACCAGAGCCTGCGCCAGTTGCGTCGCGGCTTTCGTGGCGACGCGGAGGAACTCATGCAGCATCTTCGGATGCTTGAGTGTCGCGACCATGAAATTATTGATACCGATCAGTTCTCCCACGATCGTGAATGGGCCGATGACTCCGCCGATGACAGCCACCTCATCCCCGACCTCTTCCTTGACCTTCTTCAGCGCCTTGCACAGCACCGGAATTCTGCCGCGGGTGAGATAGTCTTCGGGGAAATGCGGCGTCATATCGATATCATAGGGATGCGTCGCGATACTCGGAAGGTTCTTTTCGTCGCCGATCAGCACCCCGCAGCCCAGCGCCTCTTCTTCTATTGTCTGGCAGAAAGGGACGCGCACCGCGTCGAGGTCCAGGATCGTGTGGGCCCCGATCGCCAGGCCGGCCATCAGGTCAGCGTCAAAATTGGAGTCGGGCCACTTGATGCCAAGTGCCGCCATCTGCTCGTACGTTCCGGTCTGGTTCACACATGCTACCGACGGACGCTCCGTAGCTTCGCCGCGAATAGCCTTTAAAAAAATTTCACGTTTTCCGTTCCTCATCATCATCTCCTGAAAATTAAGTTTGCCTTGCTGGAAATCCATCTTCCCGACCGGCTCACGAGCTCGGCCCTGCGTGCTTTCGCAGCTCACTCTCTCCCACCGCGCCACCGGGTGGGCGCTTCCGTCCGTGCAGCCGGAGAATCGGGGGATGAAGCCCTGCGCTCCGCTCTGAGCCGGGGCAGGGCCTCACCCTCCTGATTTATGACATCATCTCGCGGGGAGACTACTCAATGGGCAGTCCCATATCCCGCAGCTCGCTCTTGACCTTTTCGTAGATGGCCAGATACTCGGGCTTCGGCTGCACCGTCTTGAGATCGTAAACGGTCCTGAAGTCCCCGCCTTTCTTGTGCAGGTTTCTCGCATCGATCCCCGGCTGGTACTTGGGGAAGATCTTGAGCATCATTTCGTTCGCTTGCTTCCGGGTCAGACGGGCTTTGCCGACCGCGCGCCCCACCTCGGCGGCAAACCGTGCGCCGAGTCCGCAGGCCTGGTCAAGACCGCCGCTCTGGTGTCCCGTTCCGCCGGAAACGCAGAAACCGAGGGTCGTGCTGCCGATGGATCCGCACGCCGTCTCCCAGAAGTACTCCTCGCTCCCGATGCCGGCGGTCATCTGCCAGCCGCCGCCGAGCAGGGCAGGGTACTTCACATGCCGCTGGAAGGCCGCGCCGCAGAAGTTGTCGACATAGAGGGCGTATTTGCTGGTGTTGGTGAAATAGAGGGCATCGCTCGACCAGAGGCCGCAGACCGACGGCTCGTACAGCATCTGGTAGGCGATGAGGTCCGCCATACCGTTGACCGCCGAGGTGGAGGGGCCGCCGGGGAGACCGCCGACAAAGGACTGCAGGATACCCCAGGTGTTCGTTCCGTACTCATCCCAGAAATACTTCCGGCACATCTGGTCGTAGTCGGTCCTCATGTGGGGCATGACATAGACGTGGCGGACATCCCCCTGCTTGACGCCCCAATGCTGGGCGGCGCTCATCTCCGCCTGGGTCGTCACCGGCATGCTCGCTCCGTCCGACAGGCCCGGCCTGCCGGCGCGGCGGCATACGTCTTTTACAATCGCAACCCTCTTCTGCTCGGAAGCGAGCTCAAAGGGAGAAAACGGCTTGACCGCGGTGCCGTTGATCTCGAAAACGACTCCCTGGAAGTGGACGAAGTCGATGAGGGGCTCCTGTGCATAGCTCCAGCAGACCTTCTCATAGAGGTCTTCGGAAATGGGGCCCAGGATGCGGCCCAGTACTCCGGCAGGATTCATCCCCTCGTCATAGCTCTCCGGGGCTCTCCATCTGAGAGTGCATGCCTCTTTGCCCTCGCCGAGAACGGTTTCCCTGTGGACATTGGCAAGGACCTTCTTTGTCTCCTGCTCGTTGAACAGGATCAACCGCTCCGTGCTGACATTCAGGATTCCGCACTCGAGGAAAAACTCCATTCCCGCATTCCACAGCGCGTCGAGCTCCGAGTCGTCCGTGGGGCAGATATGATTGGGGTTATATTCGATCTTGTACTTCTTGGTAATCGACTTCAGCAGCGGCCAGAATCTCTTCGTGTCGAATTCGGTATTGAAGCAGACAGGTCCGGTCTCTCCCCGGGACCACACTTCCATTATTCTTCCCTTGGAACCAGTATTAGACATTTCTCTCCTCCTTATACGCCCGGACGTCAGGCACTTTTTAATAAAAGCTCATTACCCTCCCTGTCAGGGAATAGTTATGCGGTCAGCTTCTTGGCGATCTCCACGCCCTCGATAGCGTCCTGGCCGTATCCGTCGGCACCGATTCTCTCCGCCCACTCCTTCGTGGCAACGCCGCCGCCGACCATGACCTTGAAGTTCTGGCGCACATTCTTTGCGTTGAGGAAGTCGATAAGGTCCTTCTGCACCGGCAGAGTGGTGGACATGAGGGCAGAAGCCGCAATGATGGTGGCGGACAGTTCCCTCGCCTTATCGAGAAAAGCGGAAGGCGACACATCATGCCCGAGGTCCACTACGTCGAACCCCTGTGTCATCATCATGGTAGCCACCATGTCCTTGCCGACGGTGTGAACATCGCCCTTCACCGTCCCGATAATAACGATGGGGCGCTTCTTCCCGGCGGTACCGCTCGCAACCAACTTCAGAATCTCGGGCTGCAGGACCTTCATCGCCTCTTTCAGCGCACCGGAGGCCATGACGATCTCCGGCAGGAAGACCTCCATCTTCTCGAACCCCTTCCCCAGCTCGGACATGGCATCCCCCATGACCTCCACCGCCTTGAGGACATCCGCTCCCGACTTCACCGCCTCTTCGGCACCGCTCCTCGCTTCATCCTCGTTGAAATTCATAATGGCATCGTGCAGCTTGCTCATAACTGCGTCTTTGTCTTGCTTGCCCATCTCTTTCCTCCTTCTACTCGTTCATCCTTTTTAGTGGTTGACTGCTCGTTGCAACGAACGGTTGCTTTTGCCTGCCTGCTCGCTCCGCAGGGCGCACCTCCTTTCTTCCGGATTCAGCCTCACTTGACTCCGCACTTTGCATCCTTCATGCCAGGGACTTTAATAAAATCGCTATCCTTGCCGTATTCGCCTTGAATGCCCATACCACTTTTCTTGCCCCGGGCAACCGGAACAAATCCGGCAGGAGGAATTGAATCTCTACGCTTTAAATACTTAGCAATTTTCATACCACAAACAGCGTTTTTTACCCGGAGGAAACAGCCCCATCCCGGAAGAAGTCCCTCCTGCATTTTCCCCTCCAGGGCGACCGACTATGAGGACTGCTTTTCAGAAGCAGCGATTCTTTTGCACTCGGAGAACATTTCCTCCAAAAGCGAGGTCGTACCGACGGTCCTCTCGAGTGTGAGATTGAAATCCTTGCAGAATTCTTCCGAGCGGGAAGTATAGTGATCATTGTCTCCCACCCCGGTATCAATGTAGAGCCCCCGCTTATAGTTGGTAAAAAGGGTCTTCGCAACCTGATAGGGGTCCTTTCCATACTTCCGGACACGGTCCAGGTGAAGCTCCTTGATGAGCATCTCCGTTCCGAACTCCGCCCACCCGGGAGACAGGAAATAAGTGCCGGCCTCCTTTTCGATCTCCCGGGCACGCCCCTCAGGAGTCAGGAGGATCGAAATGCAATCTTCACATTGGGCCATGACAATAGGGATATCGAGCTCTTTTTCAATTCCTTCCAGGGACTTGCAAAACCCATAGCCAAGCAGGACTACATCGACGTCGTCCCGCATCGCATTGATCTTCTCCTTGATCAATTCCTTCAGCTTTTGCGGCTCGGTATGCAGTGCATACTCCAGGTAGATTTTTACCGTCACTTCGGCGGCCCCGCCCAAAACCTTTTCAAGCTCGCGCTGCATTATATCGCACGCAATAACACCGATTCTCATGGCAGCCTCCTTTTACGCTGTTTGCTGGAACACTATCTCTCCATAAGTATTAGCCACTACTACACCGTCACTCTCGAATGTACGGTTTCACTTCTTTCCCGGCTAACCCCTCCCCGCCTCCCCTTAGCCTAGGGGGAGGGATAGATCCCCCGCCTTCCCCGTCTCTCCGGGGCACAAAAGCAGCCTTACCGGGAAATGCACTGCAGGAGACTTCCCGGATAAATTCTTTCATTACAACCATATTCATTTCCAAACCCTCTTTTTCCCCCTTTTCCCCTGAGGGATGCCGTATTATGCAATCCATACCA
>JADLDZ010000174.1 GCA_020846375.1 Nitrospirales bacterium
CCGTCTCATGGAGAAGGCGGGGATTCCCTCCTATCCCTCTCCCGAACGGGCCGTGCGGGGACTGAAGGCGCTATTATTCTATTGAAAAAGCTGCAATATCTCTGGTAAATTTGTACGGACGGTACTGTGGTGTGGCTGCAAACATACCCTGGGCCTCACACAGCCCGGGGGATACGGGGTACAACCTTGTCACGCCGGAACGGCGGCGCCACGCAAGGAAAAGGAAGCGTCATAGTGAACGATCCATTGCAACTTCTCACAAAGAAGATTACAAAACTTCCCACCATTCCGGCTACTGCCCACCAGATCATGAACCTCGCCGACGATGAGAGCGCCTCCCTCGGGAAACTGGAAAGCATCATACAGCAGGACCCCGCCATTGCGGCGAGAATCGTGAGTTTTTCCAATTCAGCCCTCTTCGGACATACCTCCTCCTGCACCACCGTTGTCTGCGCCATCCAGAGGATCGGGGTGAATAACGTCCGGAATATAGCACTGGGGATCTCCCTGATGACCCTCTTCGATGACGGCGGCCAGGAGCATGCCTCCGGCTACCAGAAGCTGTACCATCATTCCCTGGTGGTGGGGATGCTGTCAAAACACATCGCCGAGGGATCAGGGTTGAAGCGAACGGAAGAATATTTCCTCAGCGGCATGCTGCACGACCTGGGCTTTCTCCTCCTGAACCGGTATTTCCCCGGCATGTACCGGAAGGCGACCGATGAGAGTGCTGGAGGGGAATGCCTCCTGGAAACGGAGAAGGCGATCATCGGCTCCACCCATGCCGAAGTGGGAGCGTGGCTTGCGGACAAATGGAATCTCCCCGAGGCCATCTGGGAGGCCATTCTCCATCACCATACCCCATCCTGTGCAAAAATGCATGCAAAGCTGTCTGCGGTGGTCCATCTCGCGGATTATTTCGCCCTCCGGAAAGTCCCTGCCTCAGGCGAAAAGAGCCGGGGATACCCCCTTGACCCCGCTTCACTGGAAGTCCTCTCCCTCCCCCTGGAAGGAGTCGGGAAAATGGAGGAAGAGATAGACAGGAATTTCTTTTCCAGGGGAATATTCCTGTCGTGAGCAGCCGGTTCTTTCTGAAATGGCTGGAGGGGGCTCTTGCAGAGGAAGGTCACACTCCCGTCCCCACGGAAGGACTCTCTCCTCACGAGCGGGCGCTTGCGGAAGAGACCAGGAAGAGATGCGAGCAGGCCGCCATGCTCCGGCGCTATTCGAAACTCTCCCTCCAGACGCTGAACAGCACGGAAATGCTCTGCGAGATGTCTCTCCGCGTCCTGTCCGCCCTGATCAAGATCGACAGGATCGGAGAGGGACCGCAGGACATCGAAGGCCTCTGCAGGGAGATCGTCAAGGTCCTTTCCCAGGACCTCGAATTCGAAAACTGTTCCATCATGCTGAAAGAACCGGAAGGAGAATACCTCCGCATCGTGGCGGGAAAGGGCAAGGGCGACAAATATGCGGCTGCGCAGACGAGGAAGGGGAAAAGGTCCAGGTTGATACGGATAGGAGAGGGGATAGCAGGAAAGGTCGCGGAGAACGGAAAGCATCTCTTTGTGCCCGACGCAGCGCAGGACAGGCGCTTCAAGCCCCTCCCCAGGGGGGTGAATGTCGGCTCCCTCCTCTCGCTGCCGCTACGGAACAACGAGGGCATTATCGGCGTCATCAACTTCAGCCATTCCTCACCGGACACCTTTGATCAGGCCAGGGTTCAGCTCATGATGCTCCTCGCCGGCTATGTCGGGCAGATGATAACCCTCGCCACCCTCTACAACAGAACGACCGGCTGGAACGAAGCGCTGCGCCGCGAAGTGGCGGAAAAGACACGAGAGCTTGTCAACAAGAACCGGAAGCTCCATAAAATCGCGGTCACCGACTCCCTTACCGGGCTGTACAACAGGCGCTTCTTCTTCACGCGCCTCGAACAGGAGTTCTCGCGGGCTCTCCGGTACGGGGAACACTTCGCACTCCTCGTGATCGATCTCGACAACCTCAAGCCCATCAACGATACCTACGGCCACATCACGGGAGACAGGGTGATAAAGGGCCTGGGGAAGTGCCTGGGCAGGACGGGAAGGAAGGGAGATACCATCGGGAGAATCGGGGGAGACGAGTTTGCCTACATTCTCCTCAGCGTCGATGAGATCATTGCGCATTCCTTTGCCCTCCGCCTGCAGGAGGAGTTCGCCTCCGTGGAATTCAGAGGAGTGGGAATGCGAACGACCATCAGCATCGGCATCGCCTGCACACAGAATTACCGGTTCGACAAGTACCAGTCCCTGTACCGGGCCGCTGACACCGCCCTGTACCGCGCGAAGAGGAAGCGCAACAGCGTGAGCATCTTCAGGCACTCTCCCCGGCGCTCCTGAGCCCGCCGCCTCCCGCAGCGGCGCGAGAAGCAACGGACAAAGATCCATTGCGGATTTTTCGTATATGCTTTATGATTCAGGTACTATCACGCCTTCGAGCGTGCAGAATCGGCGCAGCGCCGCCTTACGGGAGGATACCATGGAGACCGCTCCAGTCTTGCCGGGCAGCATCTCTCCGCCTTTCGATAAAAGACTCCTGGAGCAGTATGCGGGAAGGCATGCCCTCCTCGAACATGAAGTAAAGGGGATCCTGAGGGAGATGGGGTTGCCCGTCCCCCGGGGAACTTTCATCGGCAGGGGAGAACCGGTCGTTCCGCCTCCCGACATCTCCTATCCCCTCGCAGCGAAGGTCTCGGCCATCGACATCTCCTCCAAAAGCGAACTCCGGGGGGTACGGACCGGGCTGATGAACGATGAGGAACTGCGCACTGCAGCGGCGGACCTCATGGCGATCAGGGGGGCCGAAGGGGTCCTCGTGGAGGAAATGGCTCCGCCCGGCCTCGAGATCATTGCGGGGGGCATCATGGACAGGCAGTTCGGTCCGGTGGTGCTGTTCGGCATGGGAGGCATCCTCGTGGAACTGCTCAGGGACAGCTC
>JADLDZ010000175.1 GCA_020846375.1 Nitrospirales bacterium
GTTGCGGAATCGGTGCGACGGGGGAGCAGTGCGGGCCCCCTGATCATCCTGGGGCATGCTCTCCTGGAATTGATTCTCGTGGTCCTCCTCATCCGGGGGGTCTCGCCCTATCTGACTGCTCCGCTTGCGAAGACCGTCGCCGGCACGGTGGGGGGGCTGGTCCTCATGTGCATGGGATGCCAACTGCTCAGGGATGCCCGGAACGCCCGCCTTGTGCCTGCAGCAGGGAACCCGCGCCGGAGAATGCATCCTGTCCTCGCCGGCTTCCTCAGCAGCCTTTCGAATCCCTACTGGATCATCTGGTGGGCAACCATAGGTCTGGGATACCTGGCAAGCGCCCTCTCCTTCGGGCTGAGGGGAGTGGTCTCCTTCTTCGTCGGCCATATTCTGGCCGACCTCGTCTGGTACAGTCTGCTCTCTGTGGCAGTGGCGCGGGGGAAAAGCCTGCTCGGTGACAGGGGATACCGGCTCCTGCTCGCCGCCTGCGGCATCTTTCTCCTTTTCTTCGGCGGCTGGTTCGTAAAAGGGATCGCGTAGCAGGACGCGGGGAAAGGCGGAGAGGGCGCGTGCCGGGGCGCTGAGTCCCCTTTATCCGCTCCTCTCCTCGATAGGAACAATGCAAGCCACGGAAGAGCGGCGCGGTATGCCCATCATCTCGAATGCCCATTTGTCGCACAACGTTTCTTCCTCTTCTCCCCAGTCGTAATTGAGGTGGGCGATTTCATGGAGGACGAGGTGCTGCAGGAAATTCCTGTCCTCCCTCAACGCCTTCACCTCTTCGGGATAGCCGCTCCGTTCGATGAAGACCTCTACCGATCTCCTCATCGGAGGGGTTATCAGGGATGCAAGGAGAATGACGCCTTTGCCGTTTTGCTGTACTCTGAAGGCCCGTGCGGTCCGGGAGGGATTGTACTCCTCTATGTTATGTCTCCTGCACCATCCCGGTACATTGTCGATGATCAGGACGATGGGGCCCCTGCTGAACTCCTCGATGAAGGTATTGATGAAGATCCTATGTGCAGCGGTTAGAATGCTGTTCATAGCTCACCTGGCCTTGCCGGACCCGCATCGTTCCTGCTGTGCCGGAGTATCGAGAGCAGCGGCTGCGGAGAGGAAGTGTGCCCCGCACTGCCCGACGGATTTCAGTTATAGCATACTCCAAAAAACACTTCTGTACAACCTTGCCGGAATATCCGGGTGTGATAAGAAGAAGGACAGGTGAAGGGAGGGGGAGAGAGTGAGACAGAAGGGAAAGAGAGATGAGGGGCAGAGGGGGTATCCTCTCCCCGAACGCCGCAGGCGCCGTCCAAAATAAATGTGCTATACTCTACCTCCCTGCTCGCGCGGACCTGCTTCAGTGGGTGCGAACACACCCGGTCTTACCCGATCCGAAAAGAGCCGCAAGGAGAAGAGTACGTTTATGGAAATCGAGAGGATATCCGTTGATCCCCACCGATGGGAGCCTTCGTCGCGGTTCCCCCTCCATCCCCTGCAGTATGAAAAGCTGAACCCTGTCCAGTCGGCCTTCTTCGACTATTACGATAAGGCGGCGAATGTCATCGTGGAGGCGAGCACCTCGGCGGGGAAGACCGTCATCGCGGAGATGGCGGTGGCCCGCGCTCTGGCGCAAGGGGGCAAGGCAGTGTACCTCTGTCCGGCAAAGGACCTCGCCCGGCAGCAGATCGACGAATGGACCGGGAGCCGGCATCCTTTTTCCGTGCGCAAGGTCGTGATCGCCACCGGCGAGGTGACCCAGGAAAGGGGGAAGCAGACCCTGGTAAAGGAGCTCCTCGCCTCCGACATCGCGATCATGACCAATGAGCTATTCGACTCTCTCTTCCGCAGGAGCGGCAGTGAGGAGCTTGCCGCCTGGAAGGGCGCCCTGCACACCATCGTGATCGATGAATTCCACTATCTCGACGAGCCCGGGCGGGGCTCCGCCCTCGAGTGCGCCCTCGTCAGGACAGTGGAAACGAACGGAGGCATCCGCTATGTGGGCCTCTCCGCCACCATGGGAAACGCGGAGGAGGTGGCGCGGTGGGTACGCTCCCTCACCGGGAGGGAGACGGTTCTCATCAGCTCTTCATGGAGGCCCAGCGTGCTGAATCTGAGCCTGGTCCCGTACAAGGCAAAGGGGGCGCGGGACAAGCAGGTGGAGTTTCTCGCCCTTATCAAATATCTGCTGGACCGCTTCCCTGACGATAAATTCCTCATTTTCGTCCATACCAAGGGCGCCGTGGCAAAGACCCTCCTCGGCGGGCTGAAGGCCATGGGGTACGAGATAAAGTTCCACAATGCCGATAAGACGATGGACATGCGGAACCTTATCGTGGAGAGCTTCAAGAAACGGGAGGGAGGACTCCAGTACCTCCTCGCCACCTCCACGGTTGCGGTGGGCATGAACCTCCCTGCGAGGAGGGTCATCGTGGTGGATGTCTACCGGGGCAGGGAGCGGGTGGATGTGAAACAGCTCAACCAGATGGTGGGCAGGGCCGGGAGGACCGGCATCGATCCGGAGGGCGATGCGTACATCATTGTGCCCCAGGAGGAGTTCACCTGGTGGGCCGCCGCTCTTGCCGCCTCCTCTCCGGTGCTGTCGCAGCTGCGGAACCCCAAAGAGCTGATGTTCCACCTCATCAATGACATCAACAACAGCATCGATACCGTGGAGAGGCTGGAGGGGTGGTTCATGAAGA
>JADLDZ010000176.1 GCA_020846375.1 Nitrospirales bacterium
AGTATTTCCCCACCTCACGAGGGGCGAGGGAATGCTCAAAATATTTCCCTCCCCCTTCTTGAGGTGTGAGGTGACTCTTGGAAGTGTTTCCCTCCCCCTTGAGGGGGGAGGGCGAGGGAGAGGGTGATCCGCGGATGCAGACGGTCGCAGCCCTAGCTTTCCGCCAGGGTGTTCTCTATCACCTGTCTGAGGGAGATGATACCCTTGAGCGCCTTGTCGATCGCTTCCTGCCGGAGGGTCATCATGCCGGTCCGGATGGCGGCTTTTCTCAGTTCCTCGGTGGCAGCCCCCTTGATGAGGAGGTTCCTGAGCTCCCTGTTCACCAGGAGCACCTCGTAAATTCCGGTCCTCCCCCTCTCCCCGGTGCCGTCGCACGCCTCGCAGCCCCTGCCCCGGTAGAGGGTGGTGCCCGCCTTTATGTCTCCCTTGGAGAGCTCTTCCTCTTCCCGGGTGGCCTCATAGGACTCCTTGCATTTGGGGCAGATTCTCCGGGCGAGCCGCTGGGCGCATACCAGAATGAGGGAGTCGGCGATGAGATACGGCTCCACCCCCATTTCCACGAGCCGCGTCACAGTCCCCACCGCATCATTGGTATGGAGGGTCGAAAAGACCATGTGGCCGGTAAGGGAGGCCTCCACGGCGGCTTTGGCCGTCTCGAGGTCCCTGACCTCCCCGATCAGGATGATATCGGGGTCGTGCCTCATGAAAGCTTTCATCGCCTTGGCGAAGGTATACCCGGTGGCCGGGTTGACGCTGCTCTGGATGATCTGCCCTCCCAGGGTGGTTTCGACCGGGTCTTCCGCGGTCAGGATTTTGAGGTCGGGGGTGTCGAGGGTCTTCAGGGCCGCGAAGAGGGCGGTGGATTTGCCGCTCCCCGTGGGCCCCACATGGAGCAGTATCCCGTAGGGAGACCGGATCGCCTCCCGGTAGAGGCCCATGCAGTAGTCGTTGAACCCGAGCATGTCCAGGGTCAGCACATTCCCCGACTTGTCCAGTATCCTCATGACCACGTCCTCCCCGAAGGGGGTCGGCACGGTGGAGACGCGGAGGTCGATCTCCATGGTGGGGTTATACCGGGTATAGTCGATCCTCCCATCCTGGGGGACCCTTTTCTCGTCGATCCTCATGTCCGCCATGATCTTGAAGCGGGTGACGAGGGCATCCTGCGCGTACTTGGGGACGAGCATCACTTCCTGGAGGTTCCCGTCGATACGGTACCGGACCCGGAGATTCTGCGTGGAGGGCTCCAGGTGGATATCGCTGGCCCTCTTCCGGAGGGCATCTTCGACGATCTTGTTGGCCAGCATGACGATGGGCGCGCTGTTTTCCGTTGCATCGTCCCTCGCCACGTCGGCCATCTCGACTTCGGGACGATAGCTTTCGGCAAGCCGGCTCATGATGCTCCCGATGGCGGTCTCTTCGTGCTCCCTCTCCTTCGGGAGCGCATAGAATTTCTCGATGCAGGCGAAGAGGAGCTTTGCGGTGGTCATTACCACTTTCACTTCCCTGATCCTGAACCGTGCATCGCGGTAGAGGCGCACTACTTCGTCCAGGGCCATGAAATCGCGGGGCTCCACCATCGCGACGGTAAGATGTCCATCCTCGTATGCGAGGGGTAGCACCTTGTAGTTTTTCGCGTAGGCGGGCTTGATATGCTTCAAAAGGTCCGATTGCAGCGGGTGCGAGGCGATGTCCACGAATTCGCAGCCGAGGTACTCCGCCTTCACCACCGCAAGCTTCTCCTCGGAGATTCCCGTTTCAGGCAGGACCTGCTCCAGGTTCTTCTTCTCCTTTGTCGCCCGGGCAACGAGGTCCTGCAGCTTCTCCTTCGTCAGGAGCCCCTTCCCGATGAGCAGCTCCTCGAAGCTCTGTCCCGCTATTCTCCGCACGGGGGGCATCAGAACCTCGTAAAGATGAGGATGACTCTCCTGACCACGCCCTGCTCGTCGAGATACGGGATGATTTTCACTTCCAGCAGCTCCAGCTGCGCTGTCTGTTTAAAGCCGTACCCGTTTACCAGGACATCATTCAGCTTCTCCTCGACGGGAGTGCCGATGAAGGTGGGAAAGAGCGTGAAGAAGTCCTCTCCCGCCATGGAGTCGGCGGTATGCCGCATTCCGCTCATCACTTCCAGAAACTTGTTTGCGGAGACGACCCGCTTTTTCCGGTTGAGGATGCAGATCCCCTCTTCGATGTCATCGATGATGTATTCGCGGAGCTTCTTCTCCTCGTCGATGGACCGGTAGAGGAGGGCGTTGTTGACGGCGATCCCGAGGAGGAAGGCCAGCTGCTCCATGGTCCCGAGGTCGGCGCCGGTGAAGCCCCCGTCCTTGTTGAGGGCCTGGAAGACCCCGAGGATCCTCTGGTTTGTCCGGAAGGGGATGGGTACTACCATGACGCCCCGGGTGCGATAGCCGCTCTTTTCATCCCACCGCCTGTCGAAGCGGAGCTCGCCGTCGATGGCCGCGAGTTCCGCTTCGTCATAGGCGTCCCTCACCGTCAGGGGCTGCGCGGTGAAGGCGGAGTAGCCCGCCAGGCTGGTATTGGTCAGGGGAACTCTTATTTCGACGAGATTGTCCGCCTGAAGGACCTTCGAGTAGAGTTCGCCGTTCTCCCGGTCGATGAGGTAGAGAGTGCAGCGGTCGGCCTTGATGACGGAGCGGATCTGCTCCACGACGGAGGTGAGGATTTCGTTGATATCGAGAGTGGAAAGAATGGTATTCAGGATTTCAAAGAAATTGTCGACCTGGATAGCGGAATTCCTCACGTTCCCTCCGGCGCTGATGAAAAAGATCGCTTATTATAGCAGAACCCCGCGGCAAACACACAGTGCGCGTGGCTCATCCATGGAAAGGTAGGGTATGGTTCTGGTATACTGGGAATTATCAAGAGAGTAAGAGTGCATACACGCTACGGAGGTAGGTGATGGAGAAATACAAGTTCAACACCATAGAAGAGGCGCTGCAGGATATCTCACGGGGCAGAATGGTGATCCTCGTGGATGACGAGGACAGGGAAAACGAGGGAGACCTCTGCATGGCCGCGGAGAAGGTGACCCCGGAGGCCATCAACTTCATGGCGAAGTACGGCCGGGGGCTTATCTGCCTCTCCCTTTCGCCGCAGCGGGTGGAGGAACTGGGTCTCCCCATGATGACGGACGATAACACCTCGTCCTTCGGCACGGCCTTCACGGTCTCCATCGAGGCGAAAAAAGGGGTGACCACCGGAATTTCCGCCCACGACAGGGCGGTGACCATCAGGACCGCCATCGACCCGGATACGAAGCCGGACGATATCGCCCGTCCGGGGCATGTCTTCCCCCTGCGGGCGAAACCGGGAGGGGTCCTGCAGCGGGCGGGCCAGACCGAAGGCTCCGTCGACCTTGCGCGGCTTGCGGGCCTCACTCCCGCCGGCGTGATCTGCGAGATCATGGATGACGACGGCTCCATGGCGCGGGTGCCGCAGCTCGTGGACTTTTCGAAGAAGCACTCCCTGAAGATCATCACCGTGAAGGACCTGATCCGGTACCGGATGCGGACCGAACGGTTCGTGAAGAGGATCGCTACGGTACAGATGCCCACCCGATACGGCGGGGACTTCACCGCCATCGCCTACGCGAACGATGTGGACTCCAATGTACATATCGCCCTGGTGAAAGGGGAGATCTCCCCTGACGACAAGGTCCTGGTAAGGGTGCATTCCGAGTGCCTGACCGGGGATGTTTTCGGCTCCAAGAGGTGCGATTGCGGCGATCAGCTGCACAAGGCCATGGAGATCATCAAGCAGGAGGGGAA
>JADLDZ010000177.1 GCA_020846375.1 Nitrospirales bacterium
GCCTCTTTCTGGTAGTGGACCCTCGGGTCGGTGGCGACATCGTAGATCGCGACCGGGTTCGTCTGCAGCGCATCCTGCACATTCTCTTCCCCGTCTACGGGACCCCGCGCCAGGTACTGTTCGCTCAGGCCGTAAGCAGCAGCCAGTTCCAGCTTACGGCCCATTACGTCGAGCAGGCGGATGGTGGCCGCCCTGAGGTGCATGGCCTCGGGGAGCTTGCTGACAATAAGGTTGAGCACCTCGCTCAGCCGGAGTGTGGAGCTCACCGCCTTCGTCACCTCCTGGAACACCCGCAGGTACTCACGGGCGCGCGATACGGTGGTTTCGAACGTCCTCGCGTGGACAATGGCGATGGCTGCCTGCTCCGCGATGGCGGTCATGAACTTGAGGTCCTCCGCTTTGTATTTCACCGGCTCTGCGGTATACATGCGCAGGACGCCGATCACTTCTTTCTTGAACTTCACGGGGATGGAGAGGATGCTCCGGATGCCCTCCTCTTCCGCCTCCTTGCGATAGCGGGCATCAGGATCGGAAGGAATGTCGTAGGTGGTGACCGCCCTCCCCGCCAGAGCGTCGAAGTTGCTCGGGTCGAACTCCACGGGCCCCTTGTTCACGTATTTTTCGCTCAGGCCGTAATAGGCGGCCACTTCCAGCTTCTGCGTCTCCTTGTTCAGGAGGCGCAGCATGCTCGCCTTCACGTTCATCACCTTCACCGCGTTGGTCACGATGAGGTTCAGCACCTCGTCCAGGGAGAGGCTGGAGCTGATGGCCTTGCAGATGTTCTGGTAGCTTTCGAGGTAGACTTTCTTCTCGAAGATATTTTCGGCGCAGTCGGGGCACATGCCGTGGGTGAAGACCCCGAGGCCCTCGCCGGTGAGATACTTCTCGATCTGCTCCCAGGAGTCCTCGCTGATGCGGATTTTCTTGCACCAGGCGCAGATGGGGATCAGCCTGTCCCGCCTCTGGTTTCTCATGTGGGTTTCCACCGCGGAAAACACCCGTGCATTGTCCCGGAGGAGGGAAAGGACCCCCACCACTTTCTGTCCCTTGAGCACGGGTGCAGCATGCTCCTCCACATACCGTTTCACCCCGTCCTTCCCGAGGATGACCAGGGTCTTCACGACGGGCTTGGAGGACTGGAGACAGAGGAGGGCGGGGTGTTCGTACGCGGGTATCCGGGCGCCTGTCTCGTCCTCGTACCGGACCACCTCTTCGCACGGCCTCTTTCTCGTCTCGCCGGCGGCAAGCCCGGTAAAGGCTTCCATGCCCCTGTTCCAGTATTCAACCTGCTTCTCGGCGTTAATGTAGTAGGCGCCGTCCATGATGCTGTCGAGAATCGAAAAATCGACCTTTCCGAACATCATCTATTATACACCATCATTCTGTAATTGCCAGACGCCCAATGGACCGGCGAATTCTCCCAGGAGAAGGCAGCGGGGGAAGAGCGAAAGAGGGAGTGATTTAAAACTGAATACGCACCCTCTGGCATGGGCCAAGGGGGCACCCTCTTTCTTTGCGGGCGAATTCCTCCGTAGTCTCAGGGAATACTCTCTTCCTGATAATGATCTCTATAATGATCTCTCTTCTCTTCAAGCATGCAGGGGGGGCAGGGCGTTACCTGTCCCCTTTGATATTCCAGACGCTCGCTGCAGAGAAGAGGATACCCCCTCTGCCACTTTCGCCGGAAGAAAGCCCGTCAGGCTGACTCCCCCTCACCCCCTCTTATCCTAAGAGGGGGGAATTTTCCCCTCTCCCTGCCTGTCTTCCTCACGGTGAGGAGAAAACCCCGCATGTCCTATATTACGCCGCTTCGATCTTTACCGCCACCAAGGGCAGTCCGCCATTGACGGCGGGATGGGTAAGGACATTGATCTTCGCATGGGCGAAATGAGTGGGCGCGAAGACCGTCCCTTCCGGTACTTCATCCGAAACCATGGCCTTCAGATAGGCCTCCCCGCGTCGCGAAGCGATCTTCACGAATCCCTCGTCCCGGATCCGATACTTTTCCGCGTCCGCCGTGCTGATCTGCAGGTAGGCGTCCGCGACCACGGAGTCGAGGTTCCGGGAAAGGACCGAGAGAGCGCCCGAATGCTGCAGGACGTTGGAGGTGACCATGATGAGCGGATACTCGCCGCCCGCCTGCTCCATCACCTCGTAGGCAGCGGGGTTGAAAGAGGCCTGCGCCTCTCCCTTCTCTCCATAAGCGACCCTGTCCGTAAGGGCGCCCCTGATATCCGCGAGTCCCTTCACTCCCAGGTCCTTGTTCATGAGCCGGGCGAGGTTTCTGAAGATCTTCCAGTCGGGAATGGACTGCCCCGTCTCGGAGATGAGTTTTCCAACCTTCCGGATGGCGCCCGCCGCGCTCATGAAGGTCCCCTCCTTCTCCGCCCAACTGCTGGAGGGGAGGACCACATCCGCGAGCTTCGCCGTTTCGGTAAGGGTGATGTCCTGGACGATGAGCAGGTCGAGACTCTTGAGGGTCCTCTCCACGGCGGAGGCGTCCTGGAAGGAGGCGAGGGGGTCTTCCCCCATGACATAGAGCGCCTTCAGGCTCCCCGGCCGGTAGAGCATTTCACGGGCATCCTTCCCTCCGGAGAGGGGCCGCACGCCCGCCGTCCACATGCCGAGGGTATTCGAAAATTCGGCGGGTACCTGGAGGGTTTCCGGGCCATCTCCCATGAGGAGCACCAGGTTTGCCGCCGCGAGATAGGTGTTTACGCTCTTCGTGTTCTCCGCCGAACCCGCGGTCATGGCGATGCACCTCTTCCCTGCGGAAGCGTACTCCTTCGCCGTCTGCACGATCTCCTGCCCGGTCAGGCCGGTGATCTTCGCCACCTCTGCCGGGGTGTAGGCCTTCAGGCTGCTCAGCAGGGAATCGAAGTGGGGCAGCGAAAGAGCTTTCTCCTTGCTGTAGAGGCCCTCGTCCACGATCACCTTCATGATGCCGTTCAGGAGGGCGATCCCGGTTCCCGGCTTTGTTCTGAGCCACCGGGTGCTGTTCCGCGCCAGTTTCGTCTCCTTCGAATCAGCCACCACCAGGGCCGCCCCCTCGTTCTTCGCGGTGATGAAGTTCAGGCCCCACACCGGGAGGGTGGAGGTGATGTCGGAATCCACCACCAGGAGGAAGTCGGCCTCAAGGGGGGCCTCCCACTTGATGGGCAGGCTGTCCACGCCAAAGGCCGTTTCCACGGCCTTCTGCATCTTCGCATAGCCGAAGCGCGCCGCGGAATCGATGTTATCGGTTCCGATAACGTCCCGCATGAACCGCTGGAGCATGTAGTTGTCTTCCATGGTGCAGCGCTGCGCGCCGAGCGCGCCGACGGCCCCGGCCCCGTGCTGCTCCCTGATCTGATCAAGCTTCCGGGCCACGAAGGTGAGGGCGTCCTCCCAGGTGGCGGGCTCCAGCGTGTCCCCCCTCTTCAGCAGGGGGGTGGTGAGCCGGTTCTCCGAATAGATGAAGTCGAAACCGAACCGTCCCCTGCTGCAGAGGTCCCCGTCGTTGACCCCCACGCCCTGCTTCCCCCGGGCCCGGATGATGCGGCCCTCGCGGAGGCTCAGGTTGGTGGTGCAGCCGCAGCCGCAATAGGGGCAGGTGATCTCGTGCTCGTCCATGAACCACACCCGCGAGCGGAAGCGGTAGGGCTTGCTGCCGAGGGAGCCCACCGGGCAGACATCGATGCACTGCCCGCAGAACTCACAATCCAGTGTCTCCTCGAAGGCGGGGCTTATCTTCGACTCGAAGCCCCTGCCGATGATATTGATGGCGCCGACGCCCTGGTGCTCGTGGCAGACCCGCACGCACTTGCCGCAGAGGATGCAGCGGTTGGGGTTCCGCTCCACGATGGGCGCATCGATCCGCTCTGTATCGCTCTTCCTCTCCCCCACGAACCTGCTCTGCGACGGCCCGTATTTGAAGGCGAGGTCCTGGAGAGAACACTCGCCCGCCTTGTCGCAGATGGGGCAGTCGAGGGGGTGGTGCACCAGCAGGAGCTCAAGGACCATCTTCCGCGCCTTTGCCAGCTTCGGCGTCTCCGTCAGGACCGCCATGCCCTCTTCCGCGGGGGTGGAGCAGGCGGCGAAGAGCCTCTTCTGCCCCTCCACCTCCACCACGCAGAGCCTGCAGCCGCCGTAGGGCCTGAGCCTCTTGTCGTAGCAGAGGTTGGGGATATGGATGCCGTTCTTTGTGGCTGCCTGGAGGATGGTCGTCCCCGGCTCCACCTGTATGCTCTTTCCGTTTATCGTACATTCAATCATGGCGTATTATTCCTCCTTCCCCGCCAGCGTCCGGATCTGTCTGTCCCGCAGGGCATCCTGGCCGGGAAGCCCCTTCAGAAGCTCCCGCATGCTCCGCGGACCGATCTTCACCGAATCGAACTTGCAGACTTCGTAGCAGGAGCGGCACTGGATGCATCTGGCCTGGTCAATGCGGTGGGGAACCTTCTTCTCACCGGAGACCGCATCCTGCGGGCAGACCCTCTTACACGCGCCGCAGGCCTTGCACTTCTCCTCGTCGATGTAGAAGGTGCAGAGGTCTTTGCAGACACCTGTCCTGCACCACCCTTCATTGATGTGGGATTCGTACTCGTCCCTGAAGTACCGGATGGTGGTGAGGACCGGGTTCGGCGCGGTCTGGCCGAGGCCGCAGAGGGAGGTGGAGATGATGTCCTGCGCCATGTCCTGGAGCAGCTCGATGTCCCCCGCCTTGCCCCTGCCCTCGGTGATGTTCGTGAGGATGTCCAGCATGACCGTAGTGCCGATTCTGCACGGGGGGCACTTGCCGCACGACTCCTCCGCGGTGAATTCGAGGAAGAACTTGGCCACGCTTACCATGCAGTTCAGGTCATTCATGACGACCATGCCGCCCGACCCGACGATAGCCCCCGTCTGCATGATGTCCTCATACGTCACCGGGGTATCGAGGAGGTGCTCCGGGATACAGCCGCCGGAGGGTCCGCCGAGCTGCACCGCCTTGAACTTCCTCTTATTGGGGACACCCCCCCCGATTTCGTAGATGATCTTCCGGAGGGGGATGCCCATGGGGACCTCGATCAGCCCGATGTTGCTGATGGCGCCGCTCAGGGCGAAAACCTTGGTGCCGCTCGACTTTTCGGTGCCGAGGCTCCGGTACCAGTCGGCCCCGTTCAGGATGATGGGCGGGATATTCGCGTAGGTCTCGACGTTGTTGAGCACGGTGGGCTTGTCCCACAGACCCTTCACCGCCGGGAACGGCGGCCTCGGCCGGGGCATGCCCCTCTTCCCTTCCAGCGACCGCATCAACGCCGTCTCCTCACCGCAGACAAAAGCGCCCGCTCCCTGGTAGATCTCGATGTCGAGGTTGAAGCCGGTCCCAAGGATGTTTTCGCCCAGGAGGCCGTACTCCTTTGCCTGGTCGATGGCGAGCTGGAGCCGGTGGACCGCCAGTGGGTACTCCGCCCTGACGTAGATGTACCCTTTGCTCGCCCCGATGGCCTTGGCGCCGATCAGCATGCCTTCGAGGACCACATGGGGGTCGGCCTCCATGATGCTCCTGTCCATGAAGGCCCCGGGGTCTCCCTCGTCACCGTTGCAGAGGATGTATTTCTGATCGTCCTTCACCTTTGCGCAGAACTCCCACTTGAGACCGGTGGGGAAACCCGCGCCTCCCCTTCCGCGGAGGCCCGACCTTTTCATCTCGTCGACGATCTGCGCGGAGGTCATTTCGGTCAGCGCCTTTGCCGCCGCCTGGTACCCGTCGCGGGCGATATACTCATCGATATTCTCGGCGTCGATCATGCCCTTGTTCCGCAAGGCTCTGAGCACCTGCAGGTTGTAGAAGGGGATATCCTTCATCAGCGGGACGGTCTGCTCCCTCGCCGGCTCCTTGCAGACAAGGCGCTCCACCGGCCTCCCTTTGACGAAATGGTCCTCCACGATGACGGGAATGTCCTCCGCCGTCAGCCTCTGGTAGAAGATTTCATCGGGATGGACCGCGATGACAGGGCCCTGGGCACAGAAGCCAAGACACCCGGTCAGGAGCACGTTGATCTCTTTTTCGAGCCCTTTCCTCCTCAATTCCTCGTCAAGCGCCTTCTTTATTTTCAAGGTGCCGCCGGCAACACATCCGGTGCCGCCGCAAACCATTACACTCGTACGAAAAGTATCCATGATTCCTCCTTATGTCTCCCATTCCCTGTGCTCATTGCCGTATCCTTCCCGCTCCTTCCCTAATACGCCGTCTCGCTGCCCGCCACGAGAGCGCATTCCCCCACAACCTGCCCCTTCTGCACATGTTCCGCGAAGATCTTCCGCATCTTCTCCTCATTGAGGTATACGTACTTGACCGGCGCTGCATTCAGCACTTCCACGGTAGCCATGGGCTCTTTGCTGCAGAGGCCGGCGCAGCCCGAGGTGGCTACGATGATGTCCTTCGCTCCCGCCTTGCCGATCTCGTCCAGGAGGGCATCCATCACCTTCTTCGCACCGGCCGCGATCCCGCAGGTGCCCATATGCACGGTGACCTTCACCCTGCTGCCCCCCTCTTTCAGGGCGAGCTTCTCCCTGTGCTGCTCCTTTATCTTCTTTAAATCATCCACTGTCAGTCTGGGCATGAAATCCTCCTCTTCGTTCCCCTCGTATTCCGAAACCCCGGCTGTTCCGTCTTCCGGGTTCCTATTCGTAGTCCTTCAGCAGGTCCAGGGCCTTTATCGGGTTGATGGAGCCGTAGGTGTCCTTATCCACCACCACGACGGGCGCGAGACCGCAGGC
>JADLDZ010000178.1 GCA_020846375.1 Nitrospirales bacterium
GCCTGTTGACGGCTTCGAGAACGACCCCGGAATCCGCACGCAGCGGCAGGGGCTTGAGGCCGTAGCGCCGCGCAAGCTCCACCAGCGCGAGGATGCCGCGGTCGTCGGCGCACGCCGCCACGAGGCATCCGTCCTCCTTCCGGAGGGGCACCAGCAGATTTCCTTTCGCAAAAGAGAGCGGTATCTCCTTGAGGAAACCGAGGTCGATCTGTTCGTCTTCTATCCTGTCAATGCTCTTCATTCGCCGCTGCCCCCTCCCGTTTTCTCTTTCTGCCGGACCGGTACAGCACGATGCCGAGGAAGAAGGCGACCGGGAGGGACAAAGGGTACTTTATCCCGTACACGAGGGGGGCAAGGACCCACCGTGTCGCCTCTCTCAGCGCTCCGTGGCTGCGTAGATACTCCGCGACGGGGGGAGAAAACGCATAATACCATTTCACCAGGGCTTTGCCCGCCGTGTTGGGTATCGTGGCGACGAAGCGCCCTGCAATAACCACCCTGAAATCCGCAAGCAGGAAAGCATCTCTGAACGCCCTCAGCACCTGCACTTCAGGCGCGAGGGCGCTCCCGTACGCCGCCGTTGCGATAAAGCATCCGCCGCCTCCTCCCCCTGACCCGGAGGAAGCGCTCCCCCCGTTGTCGGAGTCGCCGCCGGTCTCCGTTCCCCCCGATGTGGAAGTGGGCGTCGGAGTGGGCTCCGCAGCGACCTCCCGGTCCGCGCTGAAGGAATAAGAGATGCTGTCCTGGGTCGTCGAGGTATTCATGACGATAACGACCACCTTCGTGTACGTGCCTGAGGTCCCGAAGTCCGGGACCTGTTGCTGCGCGGAGGAGCTGTCCAAGGTGACGTCCCTCTCGTCGTATCCTCCCTCAGGCTTCTGCAGGAGGAGCTTCACGCTAAGGTTCCCGGTATTCATGTCCGGGAAGCTCAGCGTGAGAGTCGAGGCGGAGGAGTCGGGTTTGAAAGCATAGAAGTTCGCGGAAAGGTGCTGCAGCGTCCCGCCGGGACTCTGCGGATACGAAGAGTATGCGGCAGTGTGCTTGATGAGCGGGTAATAGCTTCCATCGACGTATTCCCTTTTGAGGTTCGCAGCCTCGAAGGACCCGAAGCAGCTTGCCAGGGGTATCCCCCGCGCGGCAAGCTCGTCGGAGAGGGCCGAAAGGACGTTCTGCCCGCTGCCGATGCGCACCCATACGGACCTGATACTATCGTTGCCGTACCTTTCGGCGAGGAATTTCACCCAGATGGCGGTGCCGTACTGATGGACGCCGTACATGTCGTAAAAGTTGAGGGAGTTGTCCGGATGATCGAACCATCCGGAGCTGTCCCTGCCGCTCGTGCCTGCCGCTGAGCCGTCCATGTTGTAGAACGCCTCCCCGCTGTCCCACTGACCATTATCGTTCGTATCGTCGTACCGCTGCCCCAGATAGTTCAGATAGTCGTTCACCGAGGGATAGACCGTATCCTCCATCCAGGTGGCAGTGGCTTCCATCCACCAACTGACGGCGATCACCGTAGTGTACTGGAACTGGCAGGCGTGGAAAAACTCATGGGCTGCCGTAACCTTCATCGCCCCCTTCTGGGACCCTTCCGGGTCCAGGTCCGCGGGATAGCCGATGAAGTCGTTGTCGACCACGATATAGGCGTCCGAGGGGCTGGTGTCGTAGGAAGTGTACCCGTAGGCGCCGCTCAGGTTTTTCACGTACACATCGAATCTCCCGTCCCCCCCGGCGACGCCGTCCGAAGCAGGGGCCGTATAGCCGAGGGTGCTCACCTCCTGAGTCCATACCGTATCGAAGTAGGAGGCGAGATCGATCACGAACTGCGGAACGGTGCTCTGCGATCCGTCGTACCCGTATGCAGCGTCTTCACGGGAATTGTCCTCCGCGTAATGGATCTTGAAGTGCCCCCCGGGACTGTCATAGGTCCATACCGCCACATTCCTCCCGTAATATTCGGAGTCGTAGACATCGGTGGGGCGGTACAGGACAAACCGGTTTTCGCTGTACAGGAGGTGCCGGTTATTCTTCGCTTCGAGCAGCACCGGAGTCGCTGATTTTACCGAAAGGGAGGAATGGAAAGTCCGGGGGAGTCGGGCACGGTTGAAAAGGGCATAGATCTTGTAATTGAGGGCTGTCGTGTAATCGAGCTCTCCCCTTTCGTATGCTTTCTCTATCAACCGTATGCTGTTCTCCCTGGCCGGGGTGCTGCCGGACGTACTGCCGGCCATGCCCGCGAGGAGGCAGACGAACAGGACAACAACCGTTCTGCGCATCAATCCACCAGCATGGCCCCTCTCTGGATGGAGTGGATCGTGGTTTTTCCCGGCTCGATCACCACATCGGCTATCGGGCCGGGCCGCTGCGAAACGACATACTCGCCGGGGGGCAGATGAATCCGGTACACGCCCTGGGCATCCGTCATCACGGAATAGGCACGGTCTCTTCCGTCGATCCGCACCACCTCGCCCGCATAGAGGGAGACGATTCCTCTCCGGGGGCGTAGCTTCCCCCCGGAGACGGCCTTGTACACCACGCCGACAAGCGCCCCTCTCCGGGAGTACGGCAGCCTTATCAACTCTCTTATCTCTGTTTCGTAGGGGCGCTCAGTGGCCCTGAACACGTCGGCCGAGGGATAAAACCCTTCTTTCGTAAAGAACAGGACGCCATAATTCCCCTCCGTGATCCCCCCGGCAGCGGAGATTCTTCCCTGCACGGGAGTGATCTTTTGCAGGGATATCCCATCGAAAAGGTAGCATGTGTCCATGAGCTCCGCTATCGGCGCTTGTTTAACGGCGCCCGCACACGACAGGAACGACGCCGCCGCAACAATGAGTAAAAGAGCGAAAAGCCTTCCCAGGGCGCTCGGGGAGCGAAGTCCCCTCCCCTCCCTGCCCGCCTCTCCTCCCTCACTGTGCAGGAGAGCCCTTTGCTTTCTTGACCGGTTCCGCATTTTTCACCTCGGGGAGTGCCGCGAATTCTGCTGCCGCTTCCTGAATCTTCTTACCC
>JADLDZ010000179.1 GCA_020846375.1 Nitrospirales bacterium
GCCTGTTGACGGCTTCGAGAACGACCCCGGAATCCGCACGCAGCGGCAGGGGCTTGAGGCCGTAGCGCCGCGCAAGCTCCACCAGCGCGAGGATGCCGCGGTCGTCGGCGCACGCCGCCACGAGGCACCCGTCCTCTTTCCTGAGGGGCACCAGCAGGTTTCCTTTCGCAAAAGAGAGGGGTATCTCCTTGAGAAGGCCGAGGTCGATCAGTTCGTCTTCTATCCTGTCAATGCTCTTCATTCGTCGCTGCCCCCTCCCGTTTTCTCTTTCTGCCGGACCGGTATAGCACGATGCCGAGGAGGAAGGCGGCCGGGAGGGACAAAGGGTACTTTATCCCGTACACCAGGGGGGTAAGAACCCACCGTGCCGCCGCTCTCAGCGCTTCGTGGCTGCGGAGATACTCCGCGGCGGGGGGAGAAACCGCATAATACCATTTCACCAGGGCTTTGCCCGCCGTGTTGGGTATCGTGGTGACGGTGCTCCCTGCAAAAGCCACCCTGAAGTCGGCAAGCAGGTAAGCATCCCTGAACGCCCGCAGTACCTGTACTTCAGGCGCGAGGGCGCTCCCGTACGCCGCCGTTGCGATAAAGCATCCGCCCCCTCCTCCCCCTGACCCGGAGGAAGAGCCTCCCCCGTTGTCGGAGTCGCCGCCGGTCTCCGTTCCCTCCGATGTGGAAGTGGGCGTCGGAGTGGGCTCCGCAGCGACCTCCCGGTCAGCGCTGAAGGAATAGGGGATGCTGTCCTGGGTCGTCGAGGTATTCATGACGATAACGACCACCTTCGTGTACGTGGCTGAGGTCCCGAAGTCCGGGACCTGTTGCTGCGCGGAGGAGCTGTCCAGGGTGACATCCCTCTCGTCGTGTCCTCCGTCAGGCTTCTGCAGGAGGAGCTTCACCGCTAGGTTCCCGGTATTCATGTCCGGGAAGCTCAGCGTGAGAGTCGAGGCGGAGGAATCGGGTTTGAAAGCATGAAAGTTCGCGGAAAGGTGCTGCAGTGTCCCGCCGGGACTCTGCGGATACGAGGAGTATGCGGCAGTGTGTCTGATGAGCGGGTAATAGCTTCCATCGACGTATTCCCTTTTGAGGTTCGCAGCCTCGAAGGACCCGAGGCAGCTCGCCAGGGATATCCCCCGCGCGGCAAGCTCGTCAGAAAGGGCCGAAAGGACGTTCTGCCCGTTGCCGATGCGCACCCATACGGACCTGATACTCTCGTTGCCGTACCTTTCGGCGAGGAATTTTACCCAGATGGCGGTGCCGTACTGGTAGACGCCGTACATGTCAAAAAAATTGAGGGAGTTGTCCGGGTGATCGAACCATCCGGAGCTGTCCCTGCCGCTTGTGCCTGCCGCCGAGCCGTCCATGTTGTAGAACGTCTCCCCGCTGTCCCACTGACCATTATCGTTCGTATCGTCGTACCGCTGTCCCAGATAGTTCAGATAGTCATTCACCGAGGGATAGACCGTATCCTCCATCCAGGTGGCAGTGGCTTCCATCCACCAACTGACGGCGATCACCGTAGTGTACTGGAACTGGCAGGCGTGGAAGAACTCATGGGCTGCCGTGACCTTCATCGCCCCCTTCTGGGACCCTTCCGGGTCCAGGTCCGCGGGATAGCCGATGAAGTCGTTGTCGACCACGATATAGACGTCCGAGGGGCTGGTGTCGTAGGAAGTGTACCCGTAGGCGCCGCTCAGGTTTTTCACGTATACATCGAATCTCCCGTCCCCCCCGGCGACGCCGTCCGAAGCAGGGGCCGTATAGCCGAGGGTGCTCACCTCCTGGGTCCATACCGTATCGAAGTAGGAGGCGAGATCGATCACGAACTGCGGAACGGTGCTCTGCGATCCGTCGTACCCATATGCTGCGTCTCCACGGGAATTGTCCTCCGCGTAATGGATCTTGAAGTGCCCCCCGGGACTGTCATAGGTCCATACCGCCACATTCCTGCCGTAATAATCGGAATCGTAAACATCGGTGGGACGATACAGGACAAACCGGTTTTCGCTGTACAGGAGGTGCCGGTTGTTCTTCGCTTCGAGCAGCACCGGAGTCGCCGATTTTACCGGAAGGGAGTAATGGAAAGTCCGGGGGAGCCGGGCACGGTTGAAAAGGGCATAGATCTTGTAGTTGAGGGCTGTCGTGTAATCGAGCTCTCCCCTTTCGTATGCTTTCTCTATCAACCGTATGCTGTTCTCCCTGGCCGGGGTGCTGCCGGACGTACTGCCGGCCATGCCCGCAAGGAGGCAGACGAACAGGACAACAACCGTTCTGCGCGTCAATCCACCAACATGGCCCCTCTCTGGATGGAGTGGATCGTTGTTTTTCCCGGCTCGATCACCACATCGGACATCGGGCCGGGCCGCTGCGAAACGACATACTCGCCGGGGGGCAGATGAATCCGGTACACGCCCTGGGCATCCGTCATCACGGAATAGGTCCGGTCTCTTCCGTCGATCCGTATCACCTCGCCCGCATAGAGGGAGACGATTCCCCTCCGGGGGCGTATCTTCCCCCCGGAGACGGCCTTGTACACCACACCGGCAAGCGCCCCTCGCCGGGAGTACGGCAGTCTTATCAACTCTCTTACCTCTGTTTCGTAGGGGCGCTCAGTGGCCCTGAACACATCGACCGAGGGATAAAACCCCTCCTTCGTAAAGAACAGGACGCCATAATTGCCCTCCGTGATCCCCCCGGCAGCGGAGATCCTTCCCTGCACGGGAGTGATCTTTTGCAGGGATATCCCATCGAAAAGGTAGCATGTGTCCATGAGTGCGGCTATCGGCTGTTGTTTAACGGCGCCCGCACACGACAGGGATACCGCCGCCGCAACAATGAGTAAAAGAGCGAAAAGCCTTCCCAGGGCGTTCGGGGAGAGAAGTCCTCTCCCCTCCCTGCCCGCCTCTCCTCCCTCACTGTGCAGGAGAGCCCTTTGCTTTCTTGACCGGTTCCGCATTTTTCACCTCGGGGAGTGCCGCGAATTCTGCTGCCGCTTCCTGAATCTTCTTACCC
>JADLDZ010000180.1 GCA_020846375.1 Nitrospirales bacterium
AGGTGGTGCAGGACCGGGCGGAGGTGAAGGCTTCCGGCGGGATACGGACCCTGGCCCAGGCAGTGCGCTTCCTCAGGGCCGGAGCGACCCGGATCGGAACCAGCGCGGGCATGGAGATCATGCAGGAGGCGCTTCCGCAGTAGACGAGCGGTTCGATGCACTGCATTCCCGGCACGAAAAGAGCTGTCCTATCCCCCTTTGGCGGGGAGTTCCTCCAAAAATAACGGTCGGGATTGACGTTATGTGCCGCCTTGCCTGCAGAGCAGCCGCTTTATCGAGGCGATGGAGTTGATCCGCCGCAGGCGCCCCATTAAGAGATAATGGCCCTTATTTGCTCGACACAGCAAACCCGTAATCTCATTCAAGCGCAAACTGTGCCATATCCGCTTTCAGAGGCATCTCGTTCCATATGCATCCATCCAGCATTCTTCCATTTTTCGATTTTTTAAATCCCCCCCATTGTTTAAAGAAAAAAGGAACATCAGCTCTTATGCATTGCTCGCGAATATTTCGAGCCCATGCTGCATCCATAACTCTACTCTGGGGGCCAGATTCTCCGCCAACAATAATCCAGTCAATTCCCTCAAGGGAGAAATCCTGAAGGTCGGACAATAAAGGTTCAATGGATACGAACCTGACTAGGGCAGGGACTTTTCTGAGGTCATCTATTCTATATAAGTATTTGTGAGATTCCACTGTTACACCGATCCACACATTAGATGGCCATGATATTTTATTTGATAGATCTGCAAGCCGCTCAGCTCTCTTAGTTATAATTTGGAATACATGCCAGTGAGCTTTTTTCATTGTTTCGAATACTTCCCTGATAAATGGCAAAGGTATATCCTCATGAAAAAGATCGCTCATTGAGTTCACGAAAATAACCCGTGGTTTCTTCCATCGTAAAGGGAGAGTGACCAGATCATGGTGAAGCGTCAGGTAAAACCCGTGTTGGTAGCGTTTACTGCCCATTGCTTTAAGGCGCAGTGCCATACGCTCGGCATAGCAGTTGCTACAGCCCTCGCTTACCTTTGTACATCCTGTAACAGGGTTCCATGTTACCTGAGTCCACTCTATTTTAGAAATTTGCGCCATGTACCGTACCCTTGCTTGTTATTTAAAGAAGATCAAGCTGATCATCACTATATTTCCTTGCTTCTTTCCAGAACTTTCGTCCCAGTTTGCTGCGGCTGAAAAAAGCCAAGTGATAGAGCGGAAGGTTTTTTTCAATCGACCGTACAAGTTCCATGTCGGAAAGTCCATTGTATAAATAACCTAATGCTTTCATTTGCCGCCCGAAAAGGTCGGCGAAATAAGAGCCGAAATTATCCCAGCGGTCCCTTTGTGAACGCCACTCGTCCCGCCAATGCGGATTACCGGTAAAGTCATCCACGGCTGAATTCGATTCGTGAATATAATATGCGTCAATGTTTCTGTTTGCATCCATGATTGATGGTACGAGAACGAGAAAATCCATATACCCTTCAGACAGCTTTTGTATAGTTTGGAACTTGAGATTTTTGGTGCTGTACGGATCAACAAAACAAAAGCTGAGGACTCTAAAATCTCTTCGATAGGGTGGTAGCTTTGAAATAATTTCTTCAATATTACTGTTGACATCAGCCTCAACAAAGCATACATTGATGTCAGGGCAGTCTCGGGCAACTCTTTCTTTCAGCGCACTTATTTTTGCACTATCGCTATCACAGAATATATATTTATCAAACCGATCGGCAATGTTCAATGCGAGCAATGGCGAGGCAGGTACAATAATATTTGTATTTTCGATTCTTGACCGTCCCGAACCGGCATAAAGGTCAATGTATACCCTGGCATCCCATCTGGACTTCATCGACGATGAAAACATCTTGGCATAATTCCACACCAGTCTGTATTTGAATTCAGCCCACTGTCCCACTTCGGGAGTTATCAGTCCGTCGTGTTCCAAGCGTGGAAGCTTCTCAATCATTACATCCCCCGGAAGTCATAAAAAATCACTACTATTCAGTAATAGTATATACAAAGCGGACTAACTATACAAATGTATATTTATTCCGGTATCTGCCGGTACAGGTAGACGGATACGGCCGCAAAGACAAAGGGGATTATCCACGGCGCGATGTACGGAGGAATCGCCCCTGCATACCCCAGGGACAGGAAGAGGGAGTACCCGAACCAGTAGATGAGGCTGATGAGGAGGCCGAGCCCCGCGGCGATGACCCCTCCATGGGTTTGCGACTTCTGGGGAAAGATCTTCTGGAAGATTCGCTGCTCGCCCCCCAGGGCGAGGGAGATCCCCAGCAGCAGCATGAAGAGGTTGATCAGCGGATAGGCGAGGCGGGAGCTGATGTCCACCGAGAGCTTGACGTTCCTGAAGCCCGCCTCGTTCAGACGGTCCTGATACCGGGAAAGCTCCACGATGTTCATCTCACTTACCTCCCACAGGTCCTCCTGGAAGATCTTCGGGGACTCGATATGGGGGTAGACGAGCTCCGGCAACGAAGTGGTCTTTCCCGCGACGACATCGTACACGGTCACCTTCCTGAGCATCCATCTGTTGCCTTCCCAGACGGCGGTCTCCGCGTTGATCCTCTCCTTCAATGCCTCGGCGTCGAACTTGTAGATACTCACCTCTTTCGAGAGATTCAGGTCGGGAAGGTAGAGCCCGATACGCACGATGGAGCCGTCCCGTGCCCGCATATAGAGGGTCCCCTCTTTGAAAGTGACATCCTTCCTGCTCTTCGTTATCCGGTTCTTCACCTCCCTGACCTCCTTGGAGGTGGCCGGGATGACCACCTCGCCGAGGAGGAAGCCGGTAAGGGTAAGGAGCACCCCGAGACCCACGAAAGGCAGGAGAATGCTTTTCATCCTGCCGGAAGCCGCTTTGATGGCAACGATTTCCCTTCTCTTGACAGCCTGGGAGAAGACGAGGAGGCTGGTCAGAAGCGTCGCCATGGCGATGAGATACTGCAGATATTTGGGAATGGTCAGGACAGTATAGAGGAGCAGCAGTCCTGCAGGGGGTTTATGGGGCATGAAATCATCGACCTTGTCGATGAGCCCGATAAGGCTGAAAATCAGGGAGATCCCGATGCAGAGGAGAGCGAGGGACAGGAGAAAATCCTTGAGATAGAGTTTCTGGACGATAAGCATGATCAGTACGAGGCTCCTTTCACCTTTTTTCCCGCTCTTTCCGTCCGTCCAGCACCATCCGCCCCGCACGGCCTTCGCGGCCCCTGCGGCAGGAGTGCGCCCGTTTCATCTTCTGCCCACCCTCTCGAAGACCACCAGGGAGACCGTGGTCAGGGCGGCGAAGGACATCCATGCCCCCAGGAAGTGGGGGAGCCTGCCCGACCGCGCCAGGTTTTCACCATAGAGGAGAAAGATGTAGTAGACAGCAAAAACGGTCAGCCCCACCGTGAGTCCGCCCAGCCTCCCCGACTTCCCCGCCATGAGGGAAAGGGAGGGCCCCAGGAAGACCAGGACGAGGCAGAGTGCCGGCATGGAGAGTCTGCGGTGCAGTTCGAGGAGAGTGGAGATCCGCTTGTCGGGGACCTCCCGCGAGATTCTCCATAGTTCGCCGGGAGTCATTTCGCTGTTCTTCCTGTTGGCGGGCTCGATGGAGGGAGTCAGCGAGAAGTGGTACTTCCCGAACTGTATTTCGGTGAAAGTGCTCTCCTTGGTGATATAAACATGGCCGTCGTCGAGCGAGAAGCTGAGGGTGTCTCCCTGGGGGACCAGCTTCCCTTCCCGGGCGGTGATGACTTTCTGCTCCTCCTTGTTCCTGTCGTCCACGATGAAGATCCCCGCCAGCCTGTCGGGAGAGGGCTTTTCCCTGATCAGGATAACGATACCCTTGAACGCCGTATTGAAGATGCCCTCTTCGATGGCCATAGGCGCCCGCCTGGTCAGGATCTCCGCAAGGTCCTTCCTGAGGAGGGTGCTGCTTGCGGGGCTGAGGGAAAAGCTCATGGCGATCCCGGCGGCGAAACAGAAGAGGCCGAGGAGGAGAACCGGCTGGGAGATGCTCCTGAACGACAGGCCGCTGCCCCGGAGAATGACCAGTTCACTGTCCGCATTCATCCTCCCGTAGACCAGCAGCACGGACAGGAGGAGGGCCATGGGCAGGGTGAGGATGAGGAGCTGCGGCTGCAGGTACAGGACGATCCGTGCGATGTCCGCCAGGGACGCACCGACTCCCGAGATGATCCTGCTCAACCGGAGCAGCTTCTCCATCATGAGAGTGAAATTGAGGAAGAGGATGGAGAGGAGAAAGGATACCAGGAGTTCCTTGAATATTGTTCTGTGTATCAGCAACATAATCAAGTCTATACAATAGCCGATGCAGGGCAAAAAGGTCAAAAAAAGAGAGCGGGAACAAGGGGGCGTTCATTTGCTTTTTGGGCAGGTTTCCTATAGACTAAAAGTAGAAAACTTCTGGAGGTATTAAGGTGGTTACCATAACGGAAAAAGCTGTGGTGAAGGCAAAGGCCATCCTTGCCGCCGAGGGCAAGGACAGCTGGGGACTCAGGATTTACAGTGCCGGCGGAGGCTGCTGCGGTCCCTCGTACGGCCTTGACCTGGACGAGAAACCTCTGGCTGACGACGAAGTGATCGAACAAGACGGACTGCGGGTCTTTGTCGATAAGAACACCGTTTCAAACCTTTCAGGGATGCAGCTCGATTATTACGACGACGGGGAGCAGGAGGGGTTCACCCTTTCCGGAGGCGCGGCCCCTTCCTGCAGTTCGGGGTGCAGCAGCTGCGGATAGATGTTTCCTGTACATCGGTATAGGAGACTGCGGAAAAACAGCGTTATCAGGAGAATGGTCAGGGAGACGGCCATCTCTCCTGATGATTTCATTTATCCCCTCTTCATCACCTTCGGGAAAGGGGTGAGAAAGGAAATCTCCTCCATGCCCGGCTGTTACCAGGAATCGGTGGACGAAGCGGTGAAGAACGCCCGTGAGGTCCACTCCCTCGGAATCCCCTCCATCATCCTCTTCGGCATCCCCGAACACAAGGACGAAACGGGCAGCGGCGCCTGGGACGACAATGGGATCGTCCAGCAGGCGATAAAGGCCATCAAGGATGCCGTCCCTGAATTGTATGTGATCACCGATGTCTGCCTGTGCGAATACACGAGCCACGGGCACTGCGGCTTCATCGAGAAGGGCGAAGTCGATAACGACAGGACCCTGAACCTCCTCGCGATGGAAGCTCTCTCCCACGCAGGGGCGGGAGCGGATATGGTCGCCCCTTCCGACATGATGGACGGGCGGGTGAGCGCCCTGCGCACCGCCCTCGACACGGGAGGCTATGCGGATATCCCGGTCATGTCCTATGCTGCGAAGTACGCCTCCGCCTTTTACGGCCCTTTCCGGGAGGCGGCGGAATCCACCCCCCGGTTCGGCGACCGGCGCTCCTACCAGATGGACCCCGCGAACCGGCGGGAGGCGATAAAGGAGGTGGCCGCCGATATTGCCGAAGGGGCGGACATCATCATGGTGAAGCCGGCCCTCTCCTACCTGGATGTTATCGCCGAGGTGCGGGCATCCTTCCACGTCCCTGTGGCTGCATACAATGTGAGCGGGGAGTATTCCCTGGTCAAGGCAGCCGAACAAAGGGGGTGGGTGGACGGGAACCGGGTGATGATGGAGATCCTCACCTCCATCAAACGCGCCGGAGCCGATCTGATCCTCACCTATTTCGCCAAAGACGCAGCCAGGGTCCTCGCCGCTTAGGCTCTCCCTCTCCTGTCCTCATTCTTTGTTCCCTGCCCCATTTTGTCGATATTTTTTACACCTTCGTCGGGAATCCTTACAAATCCATTCCGGTCGGCATAAAAAAAATTAAAAAAATCAATGTGCCTTTCGCTGGCATATAAGTTGCTTTTTTGTTCGGGCCGGGCCGGTTATCCTGTAACCGAGACGGCGGAGCACTGCAGTAAGCCTTTTAACTAGCGAATTTATTCGTTAATACCCCCGTATTATCTGCTCCGTCTTGTGTCGGGAGCGCCCGTGCGGCGGCTCCCGGCCATCTCTCACCCCTTTTCGGATAGGATGCGAAGGAGGAAGTCGGTGGATTCTGAAGAACTGAGATACACGCGTCAATTCCAGTATATGGCACTCACTCCGGGAGGACTGCCTGCAGCCGCGGTTGCCGCTGCTGCGACACGGGCCGGCGGGATGGGTGTCCTCGATTTCGAGTATACCGGCGATGTCGGGACAGCCAGGCGGAGCATCGAAGAAATGGTGCGCAAAGCCGGGGGCCGGTACGGCATCAAGGTGAATTGCAGTGATGATGCTTTCATTTCCGCCCTCCTGCCGGGGCTTCCGGAATGTATCGAGATCGTGATTCTCACCGGGGGTGACCCGGAACAGGTAAAGCAATCCGTCAATGCATTCCAGCACCGGAAGAGGAAGATACTTCTGGAAGCCACCTCTCTCGACCAGGCGGTGTTCGGGCAGGGGGCGGGGGTTGATGGCTTGCTGGCGAAAGGGAACGAGGCTGCGGGGATTGTGGGAGAGAAGACCGCATTCATTCTTCTCCAGCAGCTCCTCTCGCGGACAGACCTGCCGGTATATGTCCAGGGAGGCATCGGGCTGCATACTGCTGCCGCCTGTTATGCGGCAGGGGCGGCCGGTGTTGTTCTGGACACACAGCTGCTCTTGTCCCGTGAGTCCCCCCTCCCGGAAGATGTCAGGAAGTATATAGGAAGAATGGACGGAAGCGAGCCTCAATTGTTCGGAGAGAACACGGAGGCCCCATGCAGGATATACCTGCGGCCCGGTTCTCCCTATGGGGAAGATTTCCGGCAGAGAGGGATCTCTTCAGAGAGCATCCGCGGTCAACGCCACGAAATACAGGCTGCGTGGCGGGAGGCTGTCGGAAAACGGCTGTCCTGGAATGACACCAGGAACCCCCTCTGGCTCCTGGGGCAGGAGGTGGCTTTTGCAGGCTCTCTCGCCCGGAAATACGGTACTGTCGGCTCGATTCTGCAGGCGATCAGGCGGGCGGTGCAGGAGCATATCGAAACGGCGAAGACAGCGGGAGTCCTCCGGAAGGATTCCCCCCTCGCGAAGTCCCATGGAACCCTGTACCCCATTGTCCAGGGGCCCATGGCGCGCATCAGTGACTGCCCGGCATTCGCTTCCCGGGTGGCGGAGGGAGGCGCCCTGCCTTTTGTGGCACTGGCGAAGCTCAGGGGAAAAGAGATTGCCCCCCTCCTCCTCAAAGTGAAGGAAGCGCTGGGTGCTCGTCCGTGGGGCGTCGGAATCCTCGGCTTTAATGAGGAGACCCTCCTCAGGGAGCAGATGGAAGCACTGAGCCCCTTTTCTCCCCCTTTCGCGCTCATTGCGGGGGGGCTCCCCCACCAGGTCTCTCTCCTGGAGTCGCGGGGAATGGCTGCCTATGTCCACGTGCCCTCACCCGGCCTCCTCGATATGTTCCTTCAGGCAGGAGTGCGGCGGTTCATTTTTGAAGGAAGCGAATGCGGCGGACATATCGGCCCGCGATCGAGCTTCGTTCTATGGGAAGTCATGACGGAAAAGCTCCTGGAGACGCTGCAAAGCTCCGATACGGCAGGCCGCTGCCATATCCTGTATGCGGGTGGGATTCATGATGCCCTTTCTTCCTCGATGGTAGCTGCGCTCTCGGCGCCTTTGGCACGTATCGGGATACGCATCGGACTGCAAATGGGCACCGCCTACCTCCTCACCTCCGAAATCGTACAGTCGGGTGCGATCCTGGAAGGATACCAGGAGAAGGTGATCGGGTGTTCGGGGACCTCAGTCCTCGAATCCTCACCCGGCCATGCCGTCCGGTGCTGCGCCACCCCCTTTGCCGAAAAATTCGCGGCAAAGAAAAGGGAACTGTGGGAGCGAAAGGCCGCTGCGAAGGAAATGTCCGCCGCCCTCGATCAACTGATTGCCGGGAGATCCCGTATTGCGGCAAAGGGCCTTGCGAGGAGCGGGGAAGGGGCTTCACTTGTTCCGGTCGACGGGAAGGGACAGCATGAAGAGGGGCTCTATATGGTGGGCCAGCTTGCCGCATTACACGACCGGACCCTGACGGTCGGTGCGCTGCACGAGGAGATAACGACGGAGGCGGCGGCACATCTGGCCTCACTGCCGTCCCCGGAAACGGACAGTGCGGGGAGAAAGGCGCATCCCCCCGACATCGCCGTCATCGGCATGGCCTGTTTGTTGCCGAAAGCCGGGGATATCAGGACCTACTGGGAAAATATCCTGAGCAACACCAACGCAATAACCGAAATCCCGCCGCACCGGTGGGACTGGCGGCTGTACTACGACGAAGACAGGCACGCCAGGGATAAGATCTATTCCAAATGGGGGGGGTTCGTCGATGATCTGGAGTTCGATCCCACTCTCTACGGCATGCCGCCGAAGTCCGTCGAGTCCATCGACCCGATGCAGTTGATGGCTCTGGAAGTCGCCCGGCGCACCCTCGTCGATGCAGGCTATGGAGACAGGGAGTTTGACCGGGAAATGACATCGATCATTCTCGGGGCCAGCGGCGGGACCGGAGATGTAGGCATGCAGTACGGGGTGCGCGCCGAGTTGCCGAGGTTTCAGGGAGACCTCCCCGATGCCGTTGCGCAGCGCCTGCCCGAATGGACGGAGGACACCTTTGCAGGAATACTGCCGAATGTCATTTCCGGGCGGATCGCCAACCGCCTCAATCTGGGCGGGGTGAATTTCACCACCGATGCAGCGTGCGCCTCCTCGCTCGCCGCGGTCTACCAGGCGGTCGGCGAGCTGGTTTCCGGGCGGAGCAATCTCGTCATAGCGGGCGGTGTCGATACCGTACAGGGGCCTTTCGGCTATATGTGTTTCAGCAAGACCCAGGCATTGTCCATCCGGGGCCGCTGCAGCACCTTCGATGCCTCCGCAGACGGGATCGTCATCTCTGAAGGCATTGCGATGGTGGCGTTGAAGAGGCTCGATGATGCCGAGCGCGACGGCGACCGCATTTATGCGGTGATCAAGGGGGTGGGCGGCAGCAGCGACGGGAAAGCGAAAGGATTGACGGCCCCCCTTCCGAAAGGCCAATTGCTCGCCATGCGCCGCGCGTATGAGCAGGCGGGTTTCGGCCCGGACACCGCAGGCTTGTTCGAAGCACACGGCACCGGGACCGTTGTGGGCGATACCGCCGAACTCGAAAGCAC
>JADLDZ010000181.1 GCA_020846375.1 Nitrospirales bacterium
AGGTGTACTGGAAATGGTTCAGTCCGACTCCGGTGAGGGGGTGCTCCCGGAAGAGGTCGAAGGCATGCCGCCAGATGCGGGAGCGGCTGTTGAGGGATTCAAAGGAAAAGAGCTTCGACCACATGGGCTTGTAGAGAAACAGGGCGAGGGAGAGGAGGGAGGAAACCCCCAGGGCGGCCGGGAGAAACAGGCGGGCACGCCGGTACCGCGGAAGGAGAAGGAGCATGAAAAGGAAAAGGGCCAGAAAGGAGGCCCGCATTGCGGTCATGACCGTCGCAAGGAGTGCGGCAAGGACGAAGGCGCCCAGAACGGCCCGCGAGGCCCGTGTCTCCCGGTCCGAGAAGATGGCGGAGCTGATCATGGAGGAGATGACGATCACGAAGAACATGGCGTTGTAATTCTGGTTGCCCAGGCCATGCACTTCCAGCGGCTTGTTCAGGTGGTGGGCCTGGAAGATACCGAACAGGGCGGCGGCGGCGGTGGTGAGGTAGAGGCTCCAGAGCAGGGTCCTGCCCTCCTCCTTGCGGGAAAGGGTGGAGGCGCAGAAGAAGGGAACGACATAATAGAGGATATCCCGGGTTCCCTTGATGCTTTTCATCGGGATTTCCGCATACGCGCTGCTCGCCAGCCCTGCAGCGAGGAAGAGCAGGAGCCCGTAATGCAGCGGGGACATTTTCAGGGAGGTCTCTTTCCGGAGCACCTGGAGCAACAGGACAGCGAGAAGGAGAAAGAGAGAGATAAGCTTCACCGTATTCGCAAAGGGCAGGGACAGCGCAAGGACCACCATCAGGTAGAATTTGACCCTGTCGAGACTCATGCCCGCTCCCCTTTCAGCTCCTTTATGCGCTGCACCGCGGCCAGCAGCCGTTCCATGCGGCGCGCATAGGTATGCTCCTGCAGTACCTTCCTATGGGCGCTCTCCGCGAGCTTCATCGGGCTGCCGTATCACTGCCGCGCGCGAGCCGTGCCGCCGCGGAGGCGACCTCCTCGGGGGATATCTGGTCCATGCAGACCGGGCAGTGGCATTTCTTTCCGGTACAGGGGGTGCATGTCTTCGCTTTCTCGATCACCACACATTTTTCCACCCGGTACGGACCGCAGACGCGGGGATCGGTGGGGCAGAAAAGGGCCACGACGGGGGTGTCGAGGGCGAAGGCCACGTGCATCGGCCCGGTATCGTTGGTGATGAATACATCCATTCTCCCGATGAGAGCCGCAGTTTCCCTGAGAGAGAAACCGCCTGCAGCCGAGACAGCGCCCCTGATCCCGGCAGCCACCGTGTCAGCCAGCTCCTTCTCCGCACTGTCACCGGTCACTACGATCCTGCAGCCGAGCTTTTCCGTGAGGAGGTTCCCCATAGTGATGAAGTGCCGGGGGGACCAGCGTTTGTACGATTTCTGCGCTCCGGGGTGGAGCCCGATGAGGAGCGAGCCGCCGTTGACCCCGTGGTTCTTGAGGAACAGAACGGCCGCTTCCTCCTCCCTTTCCTCCAAAGCGAGGAACAGGGGACGGGGTGAAGGGCTCGCCCCTGCGCAGCGGAGTTGGGCGAAGCGCGCTTCGACCGCATGGAGGGAAGGGTCGGGAGGGACGGTCCGGGTCAGGATGAAGTCGAGGCCTTTGTTCTGCCCCTCCACCCCGATGATTTCGGCCGCTCCCGTCAGAAGGCTGAGCAGCGGGAGAATGCGGTCGGAAGAGTGAAAGATGAACACCGTATCAAAGGCCTTCTTCCTGATCGTCCGGAGAAGGGAGAGCAACGACAGGAGCCCGGCTGCTCCCTTCCGGAAGACAAAGAGCTCGTCCACCGCAGGGTTCCCTTTCAGGATTTCGGAGCCGGGGGGGCTGGTGAGCACCCCGATATACGCTTCCGGAAACGCATCTCTCAGCTCCCCGAGGGCGGGGGTTCCCCAGAGCGTGTCGCCGACTCCCGTGGCGCTTACCACAAGAAAGCGTCTCCGGGTAGGGTGAGCGCTTCCCTTGCGCTTCCCGCCGCCCCGCACGAGACGGTAGAGGACCCTGATAAGGAAATTTTTCATCGAAGCCGCCGGGCCGCGGGATACGGAACAGGAGGCTGCCCCGCTTCTCTTTATCTGGTACAGCTTGACGTGCTTCAGGAAGGTGTAGAGGGCCGCATAGGCGGCCAGGAGAAATCCGTAGTACCCGTCGAGAAAATTCTTCTTGAAGAAATACCATTTGAAGAAGGCGCCCACCGGGTTGAGCAGGATGGTACGGAGGGTTGTCCGGGGTGCGGAGGAGGAGTACCCCTCCGCATGTCGGCTTGTATATTTGTTCGCTTTATCAAAGAGTTGATGGAGGGAAGCGATGGCATCATGGAGGAGCGTTCCTTCCAGCCATGCAAAATCCCTGAAGCCGACCGGCTTGTCGTGGACCGGGCTCTCGTTGAAGCGGACCGTGGCGCGGTGGAAGAAGCGGATAATCGTGTCGGGAGAGCTTACCGGGTAGAAGGCATGGACCGGCTTGTCGAAAAAGAACCACTGCCGGCGGAGGCGGAAGGCCTCTTTCCCCTCGATCCCGGCCTCTTTCAGGCGGAGGAGGTGGGCGATCATCTCCCCGTCCGGATACTCGTCGGAATCGATGCAGAACACCCAGTCGTGGCTGCAGAGCCCGATCGCATGGTTCATCTGCAGGCCATGGTATTTGTATTCTCTGGAGAAGACCTTGTCGGTGAATTCCCGTGCGATCTCCAGGGTGCCGTCCGTACTGAAGGAATCCACCACGACGATTTCATCCGCGAATTTCGCTGCACCTTCCAGTGTCCTCCTGAGGGTCCGCGCGGAATTGAAGGTGACGCAGCAAACGCTGATACGAGTCATTTATAC
>JADLDZ010000182.1 GCA_020846375.1 Nitrospirales bacterium
CAACCACGGAGAAATATGCGCGGGGTGTTGACCTCGAAATGATGAGAAAAACGCAGGCACTTATTCAGATACCCACCGATCTTATCCCTAAAAACGACTGTCCCTGATGTGTCCCTGGAACTTTTTTAGAGCCGAAATTATCGTTCAAAAATAATGAGTTGCATTGATTTATGCTATACTTGCAATATGGCACCGGGAGGCAGCTCCCCGGAGGCTTACCGTGCCCCTTTGCCGCCGGACACTGTATGCAGGAAGGAAAGGACCGCCTTTCTTACCTTCCGGTCACTGATGCTCCTGAAGGAGGTGAGGAGGAGCTGCTCCTCGCCGGTCAGATTGCCGTAAGAGGGGATAGACTCTGCTACCCTCTCTCCCTCCGCCGGGAAAAAGAGGGAGAGGGGGACTTCGAGGGCGTCCGCTATCTGCTGCAGACGCCTGACGCTCAGGGCGCTTACGCCCCTTTCGTATTTCTGCACCTGCTGGTAGGATATGCCGATCCTCTCCGCCAGTTCCATCTGGGAGATGCCCTTCGCCTTCCTGATCTCACGGATGAGGTGCTCTATTTTCCGGTTGCTCCTCTCCATTCCGTACACTTTATATGGAGGCCATACCGAAAATCTATAAACCGGTGGTTGTGCCTCTTGACAATTACAACCAAAAGTTGTATTACTATATATTCATTTCTTGGGGGGAGCGTGCCATGACGACAAAAATGAAGGTCCTGATCATCGATGCCGAGCCGGGGGTCAGGGATATGCTCAGAATGGTCTTGCTGCTGAACGACATCGAAGCTCTCTGCGCCGGCGACGGACAAAATGTCGCCGCCCTGCTGGAAGAGACATGCTTCGACGCCATCATCTCGGACTATTCGCTGCCCGGCATGAACGGGGCGGAGGTGATACGGAAGGTGCGGACCCTCTATCCGCAGATGCTTGCCATCGGTATCAGCACCGGCGTGAACAAGACCTATTTCATCGAGTCGGGAGCCGACGCCGTCCTCGTAAAGCCTTTCTCCCCTGACGACCTCCTCGCGCTGCTCCTGCCCCGGATGCGGTAAGGCGTGCGCTGCCAGCAGGGGTTGCCGGTTGGCCTAAAGGGGCTACCGGATGCAGTACAGCCCCGCCAGGAGGACGATGGCGGAGCCGAGGAGCAGATTGAGGAGCTTCTGCGGGACATACTTCTGGCAGCGGGCCCCCAGGTATACGCCTGCGAGGCCTCCCAGCCCGAAGAGGATGCCCAGCGCCCAGTCGGGAGTCGGTGAGGCTCCGTTGACAGAGGGCATGAAGGTGAAGAAGAGCGCTCCCGCAAGAGAGGTGAGGAAGGTCCCCATGAGGGTCGCCCCGGCGATGGTGTGCACCGGGAGTTGGAAGACGGTGGCGCAGAAGGGTGCGATAATGGCCCCGCCCCCGATGCCGTAGGCGCCTCCGATGATGCCGGCGAGAAGGGCGAGGAGGAGCATCCCAGGGGTGTTGAAGTGGAACCTCTCCCCCCAGAACTCGTATTCGATCCGGTGGAGGGAGAGGGAGAGGGTCTTTACCGCTGCCCTGGGAGGCAGCCCCGCTGCGAGGCGTGCGCTCCGCTGTCTTCTCGCTTCATCGGCGCGCGCCCTGAATTTCTCCTCCAAAGCCTTTGCCGGCGAAGGTTTCGCGTTCGTCCTCCCCACGCCTTCCCGCAGCAGGCGGATGCCTATGATGAAGAGCACTCCTCCCGCAAAGAGCTTGAAAGTCCCCGGATCGGGAAGAAAGACCACGCGCAGGTAGTATCCGAGGAATACGCCGGGCAGGGTCCCGGCTGCGATAACCGCTGTCAGCGGCCAGACCATGCGCCCCTCTTTTATGTACCGGTACACCCCGCCCGGGATCGCTATGGCATTGAAGACATGGTTCGTACCGCTCACCGAAGGGCTGGTATAGCCGAGGAAGCTCATCTGAAAAGGGAGGAGGAGGAAGGCGCCCGATATGCCCCCCATGGAGGTAAAAAAGGAAATGAACAGTGCGACAAGGGGGGGCAGCAGCACAGGGGTCTTCACCCCGGAAACGGGGAAGAAAAAAGTAAGAGAATCAACAAGCGAGGGCATGAGACATTATAGCACAGCGCCTTTTCCCGGAAGCGGGGAGGCGGCAAGCTCGGAAGGCCTGCTTTGCCGTCTTCCGTTTTTTGCTTTTCCTGCCCGCATCTTTTACAATAAAGGGTCATGAGGCAGAAAATCGATATCCCGGTCACTGGCATGACCTGTGCCGCCTGTTCCGCCGCCATCGAGAGAGCGCTCCCCCGGGTGGAGGGAGTCAAGAACGCCTCGGTCAACCTTCCCGCAGAAAGGGCCACTGTCGAGTTCGCTGACCCGGACGCCCCCGTCCCCCTCACAACCCTTATCAACGCCATCAAGGAAGAGGGCTACGGGGTCGCCGTCGCCCGCATGGACTTCGCGGTCCGGGGCATGACCTGCGCCGCCTGCGTGGGGGCGGTGGAGAGGGCCTTGAGGGAGATCTACGGAGTCCTTGTCGTCACGGTAAATCTCGCCGCGGAGAAGGCGTCCATAGAGTATATCCCTACCATCACGGGTTTCGAGGACTTCAAGAGAGCTGTTGCCGAGGCCGGGTACTCCGCCGTGCCGATGACGGAGGAGTTCGTGGACCGCGAGAAGGAGCGCCGCGAGAAGGAATACACCGCCTTGCGAAAGCAGTTTGTTTTCAGCGCACTGCTTACCGTTCCGGTGATCGTCGGGAGCATGATGCCCGTTCCGCTCCTCTCCAATTGGTATCTGCTCTTCCTCCTTACCACGCCGGTGCAGTTCTGGGCCGGGATGCGGTTCCATACCGCCGCATTTTCCGCACTGCGGCACGGGGCAACCAATATGAACACCCTGATCAGCGTTGGGACTAACTCCGCCTATCTTTACAGTGCGGCGGCCACCTTCCTGCCGCACCTGTTCACCGGCGGGGGGATAATGCCCCATGTCTATTACGATACGGCGGCGACCATCATCACGCTCATTTTGCTCGGCAGGCTTCTGGAGGCCAGGGCAAAGGGAAAGACATCCGAAGCGATACGGAAGCTCATGGGGCTCCAGGCGA
>JADLDZ010000183.1 GCA_020846375.1 Nitrospirales bacterium
GCGTGCTCATCGGCCTCGGCATAGGCGCGGTTGACGCGGATAAAGTTGAAACGGGTATCCATATAGGCGACCATGACATGAATATTGGAAAAAACCTTCTCCAGTAGCTCATTTGTCGCCCGGAGACCTTTCTCCGCCTGCACCCGCTCGAGAATGACCTGTCCGAGATGCTTGTTGGCGGTTTTCAACTCGTGGGTACGGTTCTCCACCAACTCCCCGAGGTGATCCCGGTGCTTCAGCAGTTCCTGCATCAACCGCTCCAACTCCTTCTTCTGTGCCTTGAGCTGCTCGTTGGCGTCCTGCAGTTCATCGGTGCGGCTCTTTGCCGCCTCTTTTGCTGACTTGAGTGCCTTTTCCGCATAGAGATGCCGCTCGCGGAGGCGGGTGTTCTCGGTAGTGAGCGCGGAATTTTCCTGGAGCAGGTGTTCGTTTGCCCGGAGGATGTCGGCGGTCTTCGAGGGGGGGGCACCCCGCATGTCCGCTTTCTGAAGACTCATACCCACCCGTCGAGAAGAGGGAGGCAGTGTCTGGTCGGGAAGAAGAAATCACAGGTACAAGGAGTATTTTCCATGGGGGAACTGGGCATTTCCTTTACGGTCCGGGATACGTATTATTACTATGAAAACAAAGGCTTCACCCGCAAAACCCTTCAGCAAAGAGCAGAGTCTATTTCCAATTATACCATATTTTTTTTGCTCTTCATGTCAACGATATCTCTGCAGAGAGCCCTGCCAACTCCCCGCGGAAGTGAGGACCGGCGGGAAGCATGAATCTTTTGCACATACAGACCATGAAGGGAAAAGAGGCAGGATGCCGGTGGCGTGATCCTTTTTCAGGAGGGAGAGCAGAGGGAGCGGCCGGTCAGCTCACCCATCAGTTCCCGGACGGAGAGGACTCTGTCCACCCTGCTTGCATTGGTCCCCACGGTATAGAGAGGCTCCTCCTTGTCGGGGTTGTATCCGGCAGAGCTGAGAAGGCCGTTGCAGATGCAGAAATGGTGCTCATTGCTCTCTTTTGCAGGGCAGAGGGTGAAAGCTCCCTCCTTGTCTTTCAGGAGCACATACCCTTTGTCGCACTTGGGAGGCCTCCGCCTCTGCAGCGAGGAAACATACATGGGGGAGTGACTGATCACCCTGAAGGGAAGCCCGCAGGGGGAGCCGGGGTCGTGGGCGACGAGGATATCCTCCTCTTTCGCGGCAATGACTGCCTGTTTGTATTCCGGAGAGGCGCTGCTCTCCCCGGTGGCAAGGAACCTCGTCCCCATCTGGACGCCGTCCGCTCCCATTGCCAGGAACTTCACGATATCCGCATGGGTATAGATCCCCCCTGCCACGATGACGGGAAAGTCGCCATACCGCATGGCCATGTCTTTTACTGGCGGAAAGAGGTTCTCCAGCCGGTTGGATTCGAGGTCGATCTGCTCCATTTTGAACCCGAGGTGGCCTCCCGCGAGCGGGCCCTCCAGCACGATGGCATCGGGCCGGCAGCCCAGCTTTTCCCATTTCTTGCAGATGATCTCGAGCGCCCGGGTGGAAGAGACGATGGGGATCAGGGCGGTATCCTTCGATGGTTGTATGATGGGCAGTGTCAGCGGCAGCCCCGCACCCGAAATGATGACGTCGGCCCCCGCGTCGAGCGCGCCCTTTACCGAGTCGTTGTAATCCCTTACCAGTGCCCCCATGATGTTGATCCCGGCGAACCCCTCTCCCTCCTTGGCCCGGGAGACTTCTTCATATGCCGCTTCATAGGTGTTCACTCTTTTTCCCGTCCTTTTGGAAACGAGGCGGTCGAGGCAGGCGCTGGAGACGATTCCGAGACCCCCCTCCCGCGCCACGGCACGTGCGAGCGGATGGAGAGAGACTCCGACACCCATCCCCCCCTGGATGATGGGCACGGGTATCTTCTTGCCTTTTATCACAAGGTGCGGTAAAGATGTTTCTGGCACGGATGAACAATGCTCCTTACTCTAGAATGTGGACGCAAAACGAATAGAGAGGGAGAAAATTTTCCCCTGTGTGTCTGCGCAGCCTTACCGAAGGCAAGGCTGCGCAGGGTTTTATCATCGCTTATTATAGCCTATTTTATCAAGAGGAATGTTTTCTTCTCCATCGGGAAGCACAAAGGAATCGGAGGAAGTCTCTCCGGGAGGTGCCCGATCTTTTCCCGGAGGAAAGGAGAACGGGAAAGGTCATGGTGCGGGGGCGGAGGCATCTACACGTCCGGAGACTGCGACGCCGGCTTCCTGTCCTCTATCGCCTGATAGGCACACCCCATTTGCCCGCAGTAATGGCCGATATATTCCGATTCAGGCCGGTAGAGCTCCGGTTTTCCCTGGGCGTCGGCGAATTTTTCCTCTATGATGTGGGCGCACCACCCCGCTATCCTCGATAGGGCGAACAGGGGCGTCATGAGGTCGGCCGGTATGCCCATCATGCAGTAGACCGATGCACTGTAGAAATCGACGTTCGGCTTGAGGGTCGACAGGCCTTTCCGTTCAAACTCCGCAACCGCCGCTTCCTCCACCCGGACGGACAGCTCATACCATTTCGGCTGCCCGAGCTTCTCGCCGAGACGACGGGATATCTCTCTCAGGATCCTGGCACGGGGGTCGGTTGTCTTGTACACCGCATGGCCCATTCCCATGATTTTTTTCCCCTGTTCCAACTGCCGTCTGACCCAGGCCGGGATGTCTTTTTCGGACTCCACTTCCCCGAGCATTTTCATCACGCGGGCGTTGGCGCCGCCGTGCAGCGGTCCCGAAAGGGCGCCGATACCGGCTGCGATCCCCGCATACATGTGAGCCTGTGTCGAAACGACCTCCCTGCAGGCGAAAGTGGACGCATTGAAGGTGTGGTCCGCATGGAGGATCATGCAGACGTCGAGATCGCGGGCCATGCCGGGGTCGGGCTTTTCCCCATGGAGCTGCCAGAGGAAGTTTGCTGCGTGGGGCAGGCCGCTGTCAGGCGGGAGCGGCTCAAGGCCGTTCCGTACCCTGTGCCACGCCGCCACCACCGCAGGCAGACGGGAGATGAGACGCACCGCCTTCCGGACATTCGCCTCCCTCGTCTCCACCGTCAGTTCCGGGTCTGCGGCGGCGAGGAGCGGGACGGTCGCCTGGAGCACGTCCATGGGAGATGCCTGTTTCGGAAGGTTTTTCAGGCACTCGGCCAGGAAATCCGGCATCTTCCTCTCTTCCACGACACGCCGGGTGAATTCATCCAGCTCCCCCTTGTCGGGCAGGTCTTCGTTGAGGAGGAGAAGAGCGGTTTCGAGAAAGGAGGATTTCCCGGCCAATTCCTCTATCCGGTATCCACGGTACATGAGGATTCCCTGCTCGCCGTCAATGAAGCTGATCTTGGTGTCGGCGACGGCAACGCCGCGCAGACCGGTGTTCTTGATGTTCGTATTGGCTGTCTCACTCATCGTATGCTCAGCAGTTCCTCCCGTACGAAATTCAGGGTCCCTCCCGCCAGGAGGTGTTTTCTCTGTCGGTCCGAAACGTCAAGGAGAGTAATGACAGGATATCCATCCACCTCGACAAGCACCTCCCTGTCTCCCTCCTCTATACTTTTTCGCACCGCAGGGAAGAGCACCCGTGCCCCCCTGTTGAAACGATCATAATCCACCGGGTCCTGAAATACAAGGGGGAGAATGCCCCAGTTGCATAAATTGGCCATGTGGATGCGGGCGAAGCTCTTCACGACCTTGGCGCAGACCCCGAGGGAGCGCGGGGCGAGGGCGGCGTGCTCCCGGCTGGAGCCCTGGCCGTAGTTCTCGCCTCCGACCACCACTACAGCGCCTTTTTCCCTGCATATCCTGGAGAAGGCGGGGTCGATCGGCGAAAAGACGAATTCGCTGATCGCCTCGATATTCGAACGCAGCGGAAGAACCCTGTTGCCCGCCGGCATGATGGTGTCGGTCGAAATGTTGTCTCCTAGCTTGAGCACCACCTCCGCCTCGATTGTTTCCGGAAGGGGCGCGACCTTCGGGAGCGGCTTTATATTCGGTCCCCTGATCACCTCGGCAGCGCGCAGTGCTTCGGCCGGAGCGATGATCGACGCCTCGTCGATGACGTATCTCTTCGGGTCTTTGATACGGGGGTAGGGCATCTCGCCGGCAAGGTCCCGCGGGTCTGTGATGACGCCCTTCAGGGCTGCCGCGGCAGCGGTTTCAGGGGAGCAGAGGTACACCTTGTCGTCCTTCGTTCCCGAGCGGCCCGGGAAGTTGCGGGGAAAGGTGCGAAGGCTCACCTGGCCCGTGCCCGGGGCCTGCCCCATCCCGATGCAGCCGATGCAGCCGGGTTCGTGGATACGCGCCCCGGACAGGAGAAGGGATATCACTCCGCCACGGGCTGCCACATTCTCGATGACCTGGCGGCTCCCGGGATTGATATGAAGCATCGTATCCGGATGAGTGTGGCGCCCCTCCATGATTTTTGCCGTTACCATGAGATCCCGGAAGGACGAATTCACGCTGCTGCCCACAATGGCCTGGTCAACTTTGATGCCTGCCGCTTCCCTTACCGTGACTACATTTCCGGGCGACGAGGGACAGGCGATCAGGGGCTCAAGGGTGGAGAGGTCGATCTCGTCGTACTCATCGTATTCCGCTCCCCTATCGGCGGAGAGTTCCACCCATGCTTCGCCTCTCCCCTGGGCTTCCAGGTAGGCCTTCGTATTCCTGTCGGAGGGAAAGATAGAGCTCGTGGCCCCCAGTTCGGCTCCCATGTTCCCGATCGTCTCACGGTCTGTTGCGGAGAGGGTCCTGACCCCGGGGCCGTAATACTCGACCACCATCCCGATGCAGCCCTTGACTCCGTGCCGGCGGAGCATTTCGAGGATCACGTCCTTGGCGCTCACCCAGTCGGGAAGCCTGCCCGTCAGTTTCACCCCCAGGGCCTTCGGACAGGCAAGATAGTAGGGGTACCCCGCCATTGCGAGGGCTACATCGAGGCCGCCTGCCCCCATGCCGAGCATGGAAATGCCCGCTGCGCCGGGGGTGTGGCTGTCAGCCCCCAGCAGGATCTTCCCGGGGGCGCCGAAGCGCTCCATATGCACCTGGTGGGAAACGCCGTTTCCCGGACGACTGTAATGGATTCCGTAGCGGGCGCAGGAGGTCTGGAGAAAACGGTGGTCGTCGGCGTTTTTGTTGTCCGTCTGGAGGATGTTGTGGTCCACGTACTGGACGGCGAGCCCGACCCTGACCCTTTCGATCTCCAGCGCTTCGAATTCCAGCATCGAGAGGGTCCCGGTGGCATCCTGCAGAAGAGTGTGGTCGATCCGGATGCCTATTTCCGCTCCGGGAACGAGCTCTCCCTCGACAAGGTGGGATTCAAGGATTTTCCGGGTGACGTTTCGTGCCATTTGTTAAAGCATACCACAGAGCAGCGGGAGCTTTACAATGTCGCTCCAACGGGCTTCCAGGGCAATCGCATCGAAAGGTATGAATTATCATGGAGATGGCCGGGGGCATGACAGAGCCTCGATAACCAATTGCACATTCTGTTGGTTCATGCTACAGTTTTCCTATGAACAGTCATATTATGGACCTGGCAGTCTGGATCGTTTTTCTCTGGTTCCTCAGGAACGTCATCTCCGTTCTCGTACAGATCTGTCGTCTTTAATCCCCCCTCTTTGACCTCAAACC
>JADLDZ010000184.1 GCA_020846375.1 Nitrospirales bacterium
CCTGTTCCTCCCGCGAGCCGTCCCGGTATACGGTGACGCCCTTGCAGCCGGTCCGGTACGCCAGCATGTAGACGTCCTCCACCTCCTTGGTGGTTGCGGACCGGCAGAAATTCACCGTCTTCGAAACAGCGTTGTCCACGTACTTCTGGAAGGCCGCCTGCATCCTGATGTGATCGATGGGAGCGATGTCGTGGGCCGTGACGTACAGCGCGCGCATCTCCTCCGGGAACTCCTCGAATTCCGCGATGGAGCCCGTATCCGCGCTCTTCTCCATCAGCTCACGGCTCCAGAGCCCCAGCGCCTTCGCCTCTTTTTCGAAATACGGGTTCACTTCGATGAGCTTCGTTCCCTCCATGACATTCCTGACAAAGGATACCGCGAAAAGGGGCTCGATGCCCGAAGAGCACCCGGCAAGGATGGAGAGGCTGCCCGTGGGCGCGATAGTGGTAACCGTGGCGTTCCGGACCGGCATTTCACCGTTATAGATGCTGTGCGCGTAATTCGTGAAGACCCCCCTCTCTTCAGAGAGAGCGCTGGAGGCGATCCTCCCCTCCGTCTGGATGAAGCTCATCACCTCGGAAGCCAGGCGGATGGCCTTCTCCGAGTTATAAGGGATCCTCATCTGGATGAGCATGTCCGCCCACCCCATGATACCCAGGCCGATCTTCCTGTTGGCCTTCGTCATTTCCTCGATCATCTGCAGCGGGTATTTGTTGACGTCGATGACATTATCGAGGAAGTGCGCGGCCTTCCAGGTGACTTCCTTCAGCTTCGCCCAGTCCACCTCTCCGCCCTTCACCATCCTCGCCAGGTTGATGGAGCCGAGATTGCAGGACTCATACGGCATCAGGGGCTGCTCGCCGCAGGGGTTGGTGGACTCGATCTCCCCCAGGGCGGGAGTGGGATTGGAGGCATTGATCCTGTCGAGGAAGACGATGCCCGGCTCCCCGTTCTTCCACGCCTGCTTCACGATAGTATCGAATACGATACGGGCGCTGATCCGGGAGGAGACCTTCTTCGTCCGCGGGTTGACGAGCTCATAGTCCCTGTCCTCCTCCACCGCCTTCATGAAGTCCTCGGTGAGGCCCACGGAGATATTGAAATTATTAAGTTTTTTGTTGTGGTCCTTGCAGGTGATGAAATCGAGGATATCGGGGTGGTCCACCCTCAGGATGCCCATATTCGCCCCTCTCCGGGTGCCGCCCTGCTTTACGGCTTCCGTCGCGGTGTCAAAGACGTTCATGAAAGAGATGGGGCCGGAGGAAATGCCTTTGGTGGAACCGACCACGTCTCCCCTGGGCCGCAGCTTCGAAAAGCTGAACCCGGTGCCTCCCCCCGATTTATGGATAATTGCCGCATACTTCACCCCGTCGAAAATGGATTCCATGGAGTCATCCACCGGCAGGACGAAACAGGCGGAAAGCTGGCCCAGCTTCCTCCCCGCATTCATCAGCGTCGGGCTGTTGGGGAGAAAAACCAGGGAGGTGATCATCTCATAGAACTCGTCTTCGGTGCTTTTCACCTCATTTTCGGATTTCCCGTAAAGGGCATCGGCAGAGGCGACATGATGGGCAACCCTGCGAAAGAGATCTTCCGGTGTCTCTATGACCTTTCCCTCTTCATTTCTCTTCAGATATCTCTTTTCGATGACGGTGACGGCATTCTGCGACAGACTCAGGACTTTCGACGATTCTCCCATGGAACCTCCTCCGTTCGGGCTTTTCAACATGTTCTTGACAGTTCGGGCAGTAACGCTATGTTGTGTCGTATCAGAGATTAAACCACAAGATCTTGTACAAGTCAAGGATAAAATCAATTTTTCATAATATTCTGTTTTCTAACAGGTTTTGCGGTGAAATACCGGTGAACGGATTGTGAAGAAATCCGCCCTGCATCGTGTTGTGCTCAGAAAGAGCCTCCGCCCCTTTGCCCCCACCCCCCGCCGCTGCTATGATATACATAAGCGAAACACAAGACGATCTTTCCATTGCAGATTTTATGGGTATGAGGTACCATAAACGGTCCTTCCACTACGGGCCGCACAAGCGGGCAGGGTCTCCAGTGGCCGCCCGGGCTCTGAAAACAAAAGGGGTGCCATGCGCTTCTCTCTACGCTCCGTACAAGACACGTGCCGGACAGGCGTCATCGGGACATCCCGGGGAGACATCCACACCCCGGCCTTCATGCCGGTGGGCACGCAGGGGACGGTAAAAGCCATGTCCTCCGAGGAGCTGAAGGAGATGGGAGCGGAAATCATCCTCAGCAACACCTATCACCTCTATCTCAGACCGGGACACGGGATAATCCGGCAGATGGGGGGGCTCCACTCCTTCATCCACTGGGACAGGCCCCTCCTCACCGACAGCGGCGGTTTCCAGGTGTTCAGCCTCTCCTCCCTCCGGAAGATACGGGAGGAGGGCGTCGAGTTCAGGTCGCATATCGATGGCTCCCTGCATCTCCTCGGCCCCGAAAAGGCGATGGAGATCCAGACCCTGCTGGGCTCCGATATCGCCATGGCCTTTGACGAATGCACCCCGTACCCCGCGGAATAC
>JADLDZ010000185.1 GCA_020846375.1 Nitrospirales bacterium
CCCTTGAGCCCCTCGTAGGCCTTCCTGCAGAAAGGGCAGTCCACATCGGTGATCATCACCAGCTTTTTCGCTCCGCTGCCCTTCTTGATCACAAGAGCGTCGTTGAGCGGAATCTCCGAAAAGGCCACCTTGTTCAGCTCTTCCGCACGCAGGGCGGTGATATTCGTGAAGTTCTTGTCGAGCAGGGAGCCCCCCGCGATGATATATTGGCCGTCCTTTGTCAGGTAAACGAGGCCCTTCTTCTTTCCCTGCTCCAAAGCCACTTCGTACAGGCTGCCCAGATCCCGCACTTCCTTTATCGTCGTCTGGGTTTTTTCGAGGAAATTCTTCATCACTTCAAAGCCTTTCACCTTCTCACTCTCAGCCTGCCCGGCAAACAGCGGTGTCGCCAGGAATAGGAACAGCACCAGCGCACTAAGGATTCTTTTCATCATTCCCTCCAGAATAACAGTAGTATGAGTATGCAGGTACGGACAGCCATGAAGCGAAAAAAAACCGTCCTATCCTCCGGAGCGTTTGGGACGGTAGCCGCACTCCTGGAGCATCCGGCAAAGGGCATCGCGGTGGTCTCCCTGGACCTCGATCAGGCCCTCCCGCTGTGTGCCCCCGGTGCCGAGCCGGGTCTTGAGCTGTTTCAGCAAAGCATCCCGCTCACCGGACAAGGACTGCAGCCCGCTTATGACAGTGACGGTCTTCCCTCCCCGTCCCTTCCGCTCGAGGCGGACAGAGACTTGCTGCCGCTCCGGGGGGGCAGGGGCTGCCGGAACGGAAGACGCCGAACTCTCCCTGCGGGGCACTGCCTGCTCGGTGGAATACACCCGCCTCGGTTGCTCTCTGGACATATCTTTAGACTAGCACATTTTTCCGCAATTTAATAGAAAAAGCAATGGACTTTTTCAGCCTTACGGCCTGTTCCCAAAAGGACCCATACGGTCTATAATTTAGAAAGAGACAGTATTGAGGCAGAATGAAACAGAGAGGGACAGAAAAAGAGTAAGACAGAGGGGGACATAATGAAACAGAATGAAGCAGGGGAAAAAAGAAACGGGAAAAGGCAGAAAACCGCAGTTTTCTCTTTTCTGTCTCACCCTGTTGTTTCCTGTTTCACTCTGTCGTCCTCTGTTTTACTCTGTCGTATCCTGTCTTATTCTGTCGTCCTCTGTTTTTTCTGTCTCTCCCCTGCACTGGCGGAAAAACCCTCCCCGGCACAGAAGCCGGCTGCGGGACCGGAAGCGAAAGCCGCTGCAGTTTCCCCCCGGGACGGAGGGAAGACGGCGGTAACGCGCCACTCCCTCCTCCTGGACGGCAAGACGATGGAGTATACCGCCACTGCAGGCTTCCTCACTACGGGCGGAGCCGGTATACCGAAGGCCCACATCTTTTTTATCGCCTACGAACGGGAAGGAGGAGGGAGTAAACGGGACCGCCCCATTACCTTTGTCTTCAACGGAGGACCGGGCGCATCTTCCCTCTGGCTGCATCTCGGAGCTGCGGGGCCGCGGCGTATCGCGAAGAGCTATGAGGGCTCGCTCCTGCCCCCGCCCTACCGTCTCACCGACAACGAATACACCTGGCTCGGGATGACCGACCTCGTCTTCATCGACCCCGTGGGGACAGGATACAGCCGCGCTGCCGAGGGGGAGGACCCCGAGCAGTTTTACGGAGTAAGGGAGGACACGCGGTCGATCGGCGAGTTCATCCGCCTCTATGTCTCGAAATACGGCCGGTGGCTCTCCCCCAAGATCATTGCCGGCGAAAGCTACGGGACCACGAGGGCCGTGGCCCTCGCACACCATCTGCACGACACCCACGGCATGGACATCAACGCCCTTGTCCTCATCTCATCGGTGCTGAACTTCCAGGCGATCATGACGAACCCGGGGAACGACCTGCCCTATGTCATCTTCCTCCCTTCCTACGCAGCGACGGCCTCTTACTATGGAAAGACCTCTTTCGGCTCCGGGGTCTCCCTTGCGGAAGCGTTGCAGGAGGTGGAACAGTGGGCGCTGCGTGAGTACCTGCCGGCACTCGCTCAGGGAGATGCACTCCCTGCGGAGGAACGCAGGAGTATCCGCACAAAGCTTTCCTTGTACACCGGCCTTTCGGAAACATTCATCGAAAACAACAATCTGCGGATATCCGCACCCCAGTTCCTCAACACCCTTCTCCGGGAGGAAAATCTCTCCCCCGGACTCCTGGACAGCAGGTATACGAACGTCGGCCGTACCGAAGCTCTCTTCTACCACGACCCCAGTTTCTACGGAACACTCGGGGCATTTGCCGCCACAATGAACGACTATGTCCGGAGCGAGCTGCACTATGAGGGCGATCTCTCCCCCTATGAATATCTTTCGAAGAGGGTCAACGCCCTATGGAATTGGGGTTCCGCCCTCCAGGGCTATATCACGGTGACGGATACGCTGCAGGGCCTGATGCAGAGGAACCGGTATTTGAAAGTGTTCATCGCCAGCGGGTATTACGACCTGAACACTCCCTACTTCTCGTCCGTCTACAATGCCAACAACCTCCGGCTCGGCCCGCAACTGAGGGAGAACATCATTCTCACCTTCTATAAGGCAGGGCACCAGATGTACACGGACAGGGAAGCCCTCACGAAACTGAAAGCGGATATGGAAGCCTTCTTCGATAAAGCCTGTCCCCCGCTCCGCGGGGATACGCCCGGCCTCCCTTCAGAGGGAAGATAACCTCTCCTCTTTCATTGCTCCGCCAGGATGCAGCAGTTGCGTCCGTTCGCCTTCCCCTTATACAAGAGCCTGCCCGCCCTCTCCAGGAGGGACTCAGGGGTGTCCGTCCGGGCGGGCGGGGGGAGCCTGCTGCACCATTTTCCTCACATCGAGCAGGGCGTCGACCTCCTCTTCGGACAGGAGGCCCGCATCAAGGACGACGTCGCGTATCTTTCTGTCTTCCGCGACAGCCTTCTTCACGATCTCCGCGGTCTTTTCATACCCGAGGACAGGGGCCAGGGAAGTGGCGATAAGGGGGTTTCTGTCGAGCTGCGCGCGGATGCGCTCCGTGTTCACCCGCATGCCCGCAACCGCCTTGTCGGCGAATATCCGGGTGACCGTGGAGAGGATCTCGATGGAATCGAGGAGGGAGTACCCGATCACCGGGAGCATGGTATTCAGCTCGAACTCGCCGGAGAGGCAGGAGACCGTGACGGTGGCATCGTTCCCGATGACACGGGCGCAGACCATCCTCACCGCCTCGGGGA
>JADLDZ010000186.1 GCA_020846375.1 Nitrospirales bacterium
CCCACGCTGAAGCGCCCAACAGCAGTAAGACCGCCAGGATAACCATGCTCTTTCTCATACATTCCTCCTCCGTAGTGGTTCTGTGTCATGCTGCGGACACTTGCTAAAAGTATACGACAATCCGGAACGTTTGTCCCCGGACAGCCGGAGCGCGGTATTCCCGCCCCTGGAGGCGCAAGGTCTCCGCCTCTCCACCGGGGGCGCACATGCGGGACCCATCCTTCCCCCGCGTTTACGGTAAACGTACCAGAGAGGAACGATAATGTCAAGCCGGATTCAGGCCGGATTCAGGTCCCTAGCGCACAAGGCCCAGAATTCCGATGACGATAAGGTACACGGCTACGATAAGATTGAGCAGCCGGGGGATGAGCAGTATCAGGATCCCGGCTAGCAACGCGACCAGCGGCTGTAACGACACATGAATAGACATGGGGAATCTCCTTTTATCATGGTTTTGCTCCCTCACCCAGGGGACACGCAGGGAACTTCCCCTCATCTCCGCGCGGGGAAGGGGCGTCCATGGTGCGGGAGAAGAGGGAGAGAAACGAGACGGACCCATGGGGAGTGAGAAGGCGGAAAGGCTCGCGCCGACTCTTACCTAAACCATAGCACAAAATCCGGCGGGCGTGAAGAACGGAAACCGACCAAACACCCATCTGGATAGGTCTCCTTCGGTGTGAGAGAGGGTGCACCATCACCCCCTGTTCCTCTCCTCTTCTTTACCTGTCTTTGCCCCTGCATTGCTCGCACAGGCAGTTGCGGTGAAGGAGGTCCGGAGAAGCGATATGATCCTTGAAGCGCATCCGTGCGATGGGCAGCAGGAGCTGCTTGGAGAGGGAGTACTTATAGTGGCGTCTGAGGAAACCGCAGGGGTTGCCCTGTGCGAACTTCCGGGCCAGAAAGCGGTACCCTGCATGACCGAGCCTCTCGAAGAGATAACGGTTCACCAAGGCCGTCTTCAGCATCGGCCCGAGTTCCTCTTTCCAGAGGGCGTCGTAGTCGGTGTCCTCGATGAAACTTTTCGCCGCCAGGTACCCGGACCGGATCGCATAGCGCATCCCGAAACCCCAGAGGAAGTCCTGGAAGCCCCCCGACTCCCCGACATAGAGGACCCGGTGGTGCTTTCGGGTGGGAGAGAGGAAAAAGTTGCCGAAGCTGCAGAAGCGCCTTGATTCCCTGATGTCGATCCCTGCAGCCCTCTCCAGGAAATTCCTTATCTTCCCGAGGCATTCGTCTCCTCTTCCATAGTCTCTGAAAAGCACCGTGGCCAGGGTGCCCCGCCCTCCATGGATCAGGAGATACGCATACCCCTTCGGCGCGAGGTCGTCGTCAAAGAGGACCACCGCCAGGTCCTCCTGTGTCGTCGAGAAAGTGATCCCCACTGCCAGCACATGCACCCCTCTCGGCCCGGTGGCGGTAATGGTACGCTCGCTGAAGCGGTCGGGCATGCTCCTGAAGGAGATCTCGACACCGGCGGCCAGCGCCTGTGCCTTGAGACCCCAGTCAAGGGTTCCGTTGAGCGCACCCCTCTGCACGAGATAGAAGATGGGCCGGGAGGACCGTACCTGAAGGGGGGACATGGCAGGGGCATAAATCGTCCCCCTCGAATAGGGTATGCACAAGAAATTCGTCTCGATGCCGCAGTCCTTCAGCAACGCCATCACATCCTGCTCGGAGCTCCAGTTCTCGAGCCCCTGGAAATCTCCGTGCAGGCGGTGCCCGACGTCAGGCTCCTTCTCGTAGACACGCACCCTGTACCCGTGCCGCGCAAGGACAATGGCTGCGGTCAGCCCGGCCGGCCCCGCCCCGATCACGTTGACCGGCTCCTTCATGCGGAGCCCTCTTTCCCGGCACCAGGCACTTTACACCTTTCGGCTCTTCTTTTCTTCATCCTCTGTAGTATACGGCAAATCGACACATACTTCAGCACCCCTCCCGAGTTTACTCGCCACACGGGTCCTGCCCCCTGGATACGCCTCTTCGTCCCCCTGTCCACAGGAGGCCGGTAAGGGGCCGACGAGTCCATAAAGGGGAAATCCAACAGGCGGTATGTCTCATAAAGGGCTTCACCCGTCCAGTGGGTAAGGGCGCAGGAGAGATTGAGAACGGCGCAGAGAATGCAGAAGAGGAAAGCGCCCCTTACCCCGCAAGCAAGGACGCCTGCAAGGACCGGCAGATAGTACAGTGCCCGGCAGAGCTCATGCCGAGCAAGGGCGTGCGGCAGGGCCGCATAGGGGAGACAGGTGATGAGCAGGGAGGAGGCGGCAATGGCGGGGAGCAGTTCATTGCGAGATCGAGCGAAGAGTCACCGGAAACCTTGGGGGACAAGGCGCCACGGGTAAAGCGCCCCTAGTCTTTCTCCACCAGTTCGATCTCGAAGGTGAGGTCCTGTCCCGAAAGGGGATGATTGGCGTCAAGGGTAACGCCGTTTTCATCCAGCTCCGCTACGATTACTTGTAGGGCGCCGCCGTTCTGCTTGATCTGGAGCCCCATCCCCACCTCGAGGTCGATATCCCGCGGCACCTGCGAGCGTTCGACATGCACCACCAGATCGTCCCTGCGGGGCCCGTATGCCTCCCCGGCGGGAATAGTAACAGTCTTCTTTTCTCCCACCGACATGCCCGCAACCGCATTTTCAAATCCCCGGATCAGATGCCCCTCCCCGAGGGTGAACTCCAGGGGCTCGCGTCCCTCCGAGGAGTCAAAAACCGTCCCATCAC
>JADLDZ010000187.1 GCA_020846375.1 Nitrospirales bacterium
CTGCTTTCCGACCGGATCCTGCTCTCCCTCATCAGCGATCCCGCCGTCCTTACCCGGCTGCAGACCGCCAAGGGCTGGCTCTTCATCCTTATCACGGCGGTCCTGCTCTACATCCTGATTTCCCGCTACCTCGCCTTGCTCCATCGCTCCGAAAGGGCGCTGAGCGAAAGCGAAGAAAAATTCATTTCTCTTGCCGAGAGCACCGCCTCCGCAATATTCATCTGCAGCGGCACCTTCCTCTACGTCAATCCCGCCATGAGGCTGCTCACCGGCTTCAGCAGGGAGGAACTGCTCCAGAGGAACCTGTACGACCTCGCCACCCCCGAGTTCAAGTCGAGCGCACGGAAGTGCGGTGAAGGGTACCTTGCGGATGACAGGTCCCCCGCGCGCTACGAATTCAAGATCACGACGAAGGGGGGGGAAGAACGCTGGATCGACTTTACCGTGAGCAGGATAGCATACAAAGGAGTGCCCTCGATCATCGGCACCGCCTTCGACGTTACCGACCGCAAGCGTACGGAGGAAGCGTTGTGGGAAACCACCAGGACCCTCCAGTCCTTCATACAGGCATCTCCCCTCGCCCTCGTGGTCCTCGACCCCGAGGGCAGGGTGAAGCTGTGGAACCCCGCAGCGGAGCGCATCTTCGGGTGGAGCGCGCGGGAGGTCCTGGACAAGCCCTACCCCCTCATCCCCAAAGAAAAGCAGGAGGAATTCCGCTCCCAGGAGGACAGTGTCCTGCAAGGGCAGGTCATCACCGGAATGGAAGCACCCCGCAGGAAAAAGGACGGTTCCCTGATCGGTGCCAGCATCTCCACCGCCCCGGTCTACGGCGCCGGAGGGACCGTCACCGGCACCATGCTCATCCTGGAGGATATCTCCGCCCGCAAACATGCGGAGGCCGCGCTCAGGGACAGTGAGGAGCAGTACCGCATTGTCGCGGAGACCGCACAGGACGCCATCATTACCATCGACGAGAACGATACGATAATGCTGGTGAATAAGGCGGCGGAGAGGATCTTCGGGTATACCCGGGAGGAACTGCTCGGCAAACCGGTCACCATGCTCATGCCGGAGCCGATGAGAGAGAGGCATGCCGCCGCGGTGAAGAAGCATATCGAAACGGGGAAGAGGTCCATCTCCTGGGTTGCGGTGGGGCTCCCCGGCCTGCATAAGAGCGGAAAGGAGATATTCCTCGAAATCTCGTACGGCGAATCCATCAAAGAGGGGAAGTACTACTTCATCGGCATCATCCGGGATGTTACTCTACGGAAAGAGGCGGAAGAATCGCTGAAGGAATCCGAGAAGAAGTACCGGGACCTTTTCGAGGAGTCGAAGGACGCCGTCTATATCAGTACCCCGCAAGGGGAATTTCTCGATATCAACCCGGCGGGAGTGGAGCTTTTCGGGTTCTCCTCCAAGGAGGAGATCCTCTCTGCGGACCTCGGCCGTGACATCTATGTGAACCCCCAGGAGAGGGAGGCGTTCAAACAGATCATCGACCGGGATGGATTCGTAAAGGATTTCGAGGTGCTGATGCGGAGAATGGATGGCGAAAGGCTGAATATCCTCATTACGGGAGCCGCCGTCCGGAACGAAAAAGGGGAGGTCACCGTGTACCGGGGATTCATGCGGGACGTGACGAACCAGAGGAAACTGGAGCAGCAGCTCCTCCAGTCGCAGAAGATGGAAGCCACCGGAAAGCTCGCCGGAGGCATCGCCCATGACTTCAACAATATCCTCACCGCAATCATCAGCTACGGCAGCCTGCTGCAGATGACCCTTCCCCGGGACAACCCGGCCCGGTCCCATGCAGAGCAGATCCTCACCCTTGCCGACAGGGCGGCCAACCTGACACAGAGCCTCCTCGCCTTCAGCAGGAAGCAGATCATGAACCCGAAACCGGTGGATATGAACGAGATCATCCGGAGGGTGCAAAAGCTTCTTTCCCGGCTCATCGGCGAAGATATCACTCTCGAAACCTCCCTGTCCGACGAGGACGTGACGGCAATGGCCGACAGCGGACAGATAGAGCAGGTATTGATGAACCTCGCCACCAACGCCCGGGATGCAATGCCCGAGGGAGGCTCCCTCATTCTGCGGACCGATCTCATCACCATGGACAAGGACTTCCTCCGCCGCTACGGGTACGGCTCTCCCGGGCATTACGTGCGCATTTCCGTCTCGGATACCGGGAGCGGTATGAATGAGGCGATTATGAAAAGGATCTTCGACCCGTTCTTCACCACCAAGGAGGTGGGCAAGGGCACCGGCCTCGGGCTCTCCATTGTCTACGGCATCGTCAAGCAGCACAACGGGTATATCAATGTGTACAGCGAGCCGGGGAAAGGCACCACTTTCCGCATCTACCTCCCCTTGTACCGGGTGCAGGCCGGGGGGCCGGAGGAGATCCCGGAGGAAGCGCCCGCTCCCCGCGGCACCGAAACGGTGCTCCTGGCCGAAGATGAGGAGCCGGTGCGCACCACTACCGGGACAGTGCTCAGGCAATTCGGCTACACCGTTATCGAAGCGGTGGACGGCGAGGACGCACTGCGCAAATACGGGGAGCACAGGGATGAAATCGATCTCCTCCTCCTCGATGTCATCATGCCGAAGAAAAACGGCAAAGAGGTGTACAGCGAGATCAAAGGGGTCCGTCCCGATATCCGCGTGCTTTTCTCCAGCGGGTACACCTCGGATATCATGCACCGGAAAGGCATCCTCGAAGCGGGGCTGCCCTTCCTCTCCAAACCGTATACGCCCGGCGACCTGCTGCTGAAGATCCGGGAGGTTCTGCAGAAATGAACGGAGAAGACCACGGCTCGATCCTGGTCGTCGACGATGACCCCTTTGTCCTCGACTCCGCCTCTCTGCTGCTGGGGAGCTACGGGAACTCCGTCGTTTCCGCTCCCAACGGAAAAGAGGCCCTCTCCCGCTTCAGAGGGGGGACCTTCGATGTGGTCGTCACCGATATCAGGATGCCGGGAATGTCGGGGATCGAGCTGCTGGAGCAGATACGCTCCCTCGATCCCGAGGTTCCGGTGATCCTGATGACCGCCTACGCCGACCTCGATATCGCCATCGATGCGGTAAAGAAAGGCGCCTACGACTTTATCGTCAAACCGTACAAGCCCGAGCAGATCATCCATTCCGTCGAAAAGGCGGTGAAATACAACAGGCTCGTACGGATGGAGACGGAATACCGCCGCATTCTCGAGGAGTTCAACCAGGAACTGGAGACCCTTGTCGCGGAGAGGACCATGAGCCTGATGGCGCTCACTGTCGCGGACAGGGTGCGGAACCCCGCCTCTGCCATCGGGGGCACGGGGAGAAGGCTCCTCGAAAAAGAGGAACTCCCGGAGCGGGTCAGGGAGGGTCTGCAGAGCATTGTGGACGAGGCGGAGAAACTGGATGGGATCGTCAGGGATTTCCAGGAGATCCTCAAGAGCCGGAAGTCCATGTTCCGATATGAGGACATCAACGCCATCGTGGGAAACCTCCTCTCCCTTCTCGGGAAAGAGATAACGGACCGGGGAATTCGGCTGGAAGTCTGCCTCACGGACGAGCCGCTGCGGATCAATGCGCAGAAGAACCTGCTCCGGGTGGCCCTTTTCCATATCCTCCGGAACGCCATCGAGGCGACCCCCGCGGGAGGGATCATCACCATCGCCACGTCCGGCTCGGGCGGCAAGGTGATGCTTACCGTCTCGGATACGGGGAAGGGAATCCCGCGAGAGGATATTCCCCATATCTTCGACCCTTTCTTCAGCACCAAGGAGTACAAGTTCGGGATGGGGCTGCCCCTTGTCAGACAGGTCGTGACGGAACATCTCGGGGAAATCACCGTGGAGAGCAGGCCGGGAGCGGGCACTGTCTTCGTACTGTCCTTTCCCGCCCGGTGGATGGAAAAGAGCACACTGGGAGGCAACCGCCCATGATCATCGTCCGGAGACCTGAGAACATCTTCTCTGTCCGGGGCTCGGTGCAGAACGGCACCTTCAGCGGCCGCTGGCACTTTTCCTTCGACCAGTATTACGACCCGGAATACATGCAGTTCGGTACACTGCGCGTTTTCAACGACGACACTCTCTCCCCGGGGGCGGTCTGGCCCCTTCACTCCCATAAGGAAATCGAAGTGGTCACCTACTGCGCAGAAGGGCAGTTCCGCCACGCCGACGAGCACGGCAGGGGCGGGGTCCTCAAAAAGGGAGGGGTGCAGCATACGACGGTGGGAAGAGGCATGTGGCATTCCGAGATCAACAACCTTCCCGACAAGCCCCTGCGCTTTATCCAGATGTGGTTCGTTCCGTCGAAGCCTGGGTTGAAGCCCTCCGTGGAGCAGAAGCAGGTGGAAAGAGAGGAACGGACGAACCGGATACTGCCCCTGGTCTCCCCGGACCACCCGGAAGCCCTGCCTATCGCCTCTGAAGCACGCGTCTTCTCCTGCCTGCTGCAGAAGGGATACTCGGTACGCTGCCCTCTCTCAAGCAACCATGGTGTCTATCTCTATGTCCTTGAAGGGGGGCCTATACAGGTGAACGGGTATCCCGTCCCTGCACTGGGAGCAGCCAGGATCATCGGAGAGGCAGGGTTCACGGTGGCGGCGGAAGGGGACGCCGAGCTCCTCCTTGCCGATGTGCTGTTACTCTAAAAACAGAGGGAGACAGAGTAAGACAGGATGAAATAGGATGAGACAGAAAAAGTCAGAGTGGATGGCGCAGGATAAAACAGAGGGAGACAGGGGGAGAGAGAAGGGAATGACTCCGGAACAGAAGATCGCAGAGATCCTGAAGCGGCTGAAGAAGGAATACCCGGAGCCCAGGACGGCGCTCCGCTTCTCCACTCCCTTCGAGCTCCTGGTAGCCACTATCCTCTCGGCCCAGACTACCGATGTCCATGTCAACAAGGTGACCCCGGGCCTTTTTGCGAAATACCGGTCCGTCAGGGAATACGCGGATGCCGTGATCGAGGCTCTCCAGAAAGAGATGAGTTCGATCAATTTTTACCGGACGAAGGCGAAGAACATCCAGGCAGCGGCAAAGGTGGTGCAGGAGAAATTCGGCGGAGAGGTGCCCCGGAACATGGAGGATCTCGTCTCCCTGCCCGGCGTGGCACGGAAGACAGCCAACGTACTGCTCAACGGGGCCTTCGGCATCAATGAGGGGATCGCCGTGGACACCCATGTAAAGAGGCTCGCCGACCGGCTGGGCCTCACGGAGCAGGGCGATCCCGCCAAAATCGAGAGGGATCTCATGGCGATCACGCCGCAGAGGGAATGGGGGAACCTCTCCCATCTCCTCATCTTTCACGGCAGGCGGATATGCACTGCGAAGAAGCCCCTGCACGACCGCTGCGTTCTTTCCGACATATGCCCCTCGGGAAACATATAGAAGAGACAATCAGCCGCGTTTCGGACCTTCCGTCTTCTTCCAGAAAGCGAGGTCGCGCAGCATGAGCCTGAGCAGTTCGGGAAGCGGCTTCCGGGCGACCTCTTTACACCTGCACTCTTCCCCGCCGCTCTCCCCTGCTCCCTGCTCCGGGGAGACACCTTTCTCCAAAGGCGCCTTACCGGAATCGGCTGATTCATCCTTATGCCGTGCCATAAGCGCTTCTCCTCCCCCTGTTTTACCTCAGGGGAGCGGAAAACTCCTCTTACCGTGAATAGAGATCGCGTTTATCCTCGCAGTTACCGTGCCCTTCATCCCACCCTTTCCTGTACTGAGCGTCATTATTATAACGACCGATACTCTTCCTGAACCTATACTGTGTAGCGCCCCCTAAAGCATAAGCGCTTTCACATCCCTCCTCCAGTCCCTCATCATAGGAGGACATCCGGTCGTCCGGGGCAGGAAGCTCACCCTCCGTGGTAGCACAGGCCGACAAAAAAAGGAGTGCTCCGATACCAAAAGTCCATGCCGCTTTTCCGAACATCTCTTCCGCTCCAGATCTACCGGTCGTAATCCCCTGCGGCTTCCGGCTGGTAGATGACTTCCTCTATTTTCAATTTTCTCATCCCGGAGGGGACCTGCCAGACAATACTATCGCCGACCCGGTACCCGATCATTGCAGTACCCACGGGAGCGAGTATGGAAATCCTGTTCCGGGAGGTATCCGCACTGGCCGGGAACACGAGGGTATACACCATCTCCTGCCCCGTGTCCAGGTCTCGAAGACGGACTTGCGAATTCATCGTAATGACGTCCGGGGGGATCTCTTTGGACTCCACGACTTCAGCCCGAAGCATCTCCGCTTCCAGCTCGGCAAGATGCCCGCTGTCCCGGGAGCCGGACTCACGCGCCTTCTCGAGTACCTCCTCCAATCTGGACAGATCATTGCGGGTAATATAGATTGCTCTCTCTTCTCCGGATTTCTTCATGTAAAAGGTCCTCTGCATCAGATTATTGGGTTAATCGGCGGTTGCTCTGCATTTCTCAGCAGCCAAGCGGAATTACACCAGAGTATACCATTTTTAGTATCCAAAACTCCAAGGGGAGGGCATCACGGACTTGCGTAAGCAGACGTCGCCCCCTTTCCGCTGCCGGAAAAGGGGGCGGCATTACCGCTTCTGCAAAAGGCGGGAGAAAAAGCTTACTTCTTCTTCAGGTACTCCTCGATGGCCGGCATGTTCGCCCCTTCAATCCTCCTTCCGCTCTCGAGGATGAACTGCGGGGTACTGGTAATCCCCAGGCTGTTGACAAAGTCCATCTGCTTCTTCAGCTTTTCCTCGCCTGCCGCGCATTTCTCCGCAGGGATCTCCTTGTCGGATTTAGCAAGCTCCAGAGCGGCCTCGGGGTCCTTCGCGCAGAGGACCTTCACGCTCTTGTCGTAGGCATTGGGATGGCTGGGGAGAGGCAGGAAGTAGACATAGAGAGTATAGTCCGCCATACCCTTGAGCCCCTCGTAGGCCTTCCTGCAGAAAGGGCAGTCCACATCGGTGATCATCACCAGCTTTTTCGCTCCGCTGCCCTTCTTGATCACAAGAGCGTCGTTGAGCGGAATCTCCGAAAAGGCCA
>JADLDZ010000188.1 GCA_020846375.1 Nitrospirales bacterium
CCCAGGGAGCCGGTGGCCGCTTCCACATATTTGAAATCAGGTGTGGGGTGTCCTTCCAGCGGACTGCCCAGAGTGCGCAGCTTCATCAGGTCGCTTTCAGCCACCTTTCCGGCGGCTGCCCAGAGCGAATACAGGAGCGGCGACGCATGCCCCTTTGAGAAAACCAGTCGGTCGTTATTGGGGAAATCAGGCCTTTCGGCATCATACCGGAAAATACCGCTGAAAAGGAGGGTCGCCATCAGGTCCGCAGCAGAGAGGGACGAAGTGGGATGACCCGAACCCGCTGCGGTAGTGGATACGAGGCTGAAATAACGGATCAACCTGGCCAGCTGCTCTATCTCCTCCCTGCCGGCGACCGCTGCACCATACCCCTTTCCCACACTTTCTGTTCTCCTTCCTGTTATTTCCATCGCTTCTCTCCCTGCGTTTTTTTTTGCGGTTTATACGGAACGAGGCAGGAGGGAATCCGAACGGGTGCACTCTCACAGGATATGCTGGCATGCCCCAATATTGCTTAAAGTGTAGCAATGTCCCCCGCTGTTGTCAATCTGCAGGCGCTTTCTGGTGTGATGCAAAGTGAGATCAGGAAGAAGCTCTCAGGGGAGGGGGAGGCAGCAGGGGGGAAGGGCAATTCTGTACAGGTATCCTTGCCACTCTCCACTTGTCACCCTTCACCCTTCACTCTTTTCCTTATTGACAGGAGAGAACGGGAATGATATTTTGTAGACAAAACCGGTTTCCGCAAGGGAAAGAGAGGAAATCGCGAAAGGGAGGAACCATGAAAACGATCCGCGTCCACGCCTTCGGCGGCCCTGAGGCCATGTGTCTGGAGGAGAACGCCGATCCCACACCACAAGCCGGACAGGTGGTAGTGAAAGTGCATGCCGCCGGAGTCAATCCGGTGGACACCTATATCCGCTCCGGACTCTACGCCTCCCTTCCGCCGTTGCCGTATACTCCCGGGCTCGACGCAGCGGGCGTGGTCGTGGCCGTGGGAGAGGGAGTCCGCAGCGTGTCCGTGGGCGACAGGGTATACGTGGGAGGATCGCTCAGTGGGACGTACGCGGAGAAAACCGTGTGCAGCGAACCCCAGGTCCATCCGCTGCCCGCTCCCGTCTCCTTCGCGCAGGGGGCGGGGGTCAATGTACCTTACGGTGCAGCCTATCATGCTCTCTTCCACCGTGCCCATACCGTCCCCGGGGAAACGGTCCTTGTGCACGGGGCGAGCGGGGGCGTCGGTATCGCGGCAGTCCAGTGGGCCCGCAATGCGGGAATGCGCGTCATCGGGACCGGCGGAACGGAAGAGGGACGTCAGCTCGTCCTGGCCCAGGGTGCACATTTCGTACTCGACCACCATGCGCCCGACCACATGGAAAGAGTCCTCGCCCTGACCGACGGGAAAGGGGCGGACGTCATCCTGGAGATGCTCGCCAACATCAACCTCGGGCAGGACCTCGGCGCACTTGCGGAAAACGGCCGGGTCGTGGTGGTCGGGAGCCGCGGCCCCGTCTCCATCGACCCCCGTGACATCATGCGGCGCAATGCTTCCGTCACCGGGATGCTCCTGCTCACCGCCTCACCCCGGGAGTTGCTCAGCATCCATGCCGCCATCGCCGCCGGACTCGAAAACAACACTCTTCGCCCCTTTGTGGGGCGGGAAGTGCCGCTGTCCGAGGCTGCCCGCGCCCATCGCGAGATCATGGAGTCCTCCGCCCTCGGCAAGATCGTCCTTATCCCCTGAGCCCCTGCCGGAAGAGGCCTTTTCCCTGCTTTTGCCTTGCCTTTTCTTTTGCGCTATTTTATCATGAGGAATGTCATGGGAGCGAAACTGGTATAGGGCAGGTCATCTGCACGACAGGAGGCGGAATGTTCCACACGGCTGACATACAGGATATCATCGAGGGCAGAATCACCGACGTATACTTCGACCGTGCCATGAAGGTACTCCGGGCGGAGGGCATCAATAAAACGGTGAGGGCGGAGCTCATCGTGAAGAGCTTCCCCGAAGAATGGCCCTGGGGCATTCTGGCGGGTCTTGAGGAAGCGCTGCACCTGTTGAAAAATCTTCCCCTCCGGGTAAGGGCGATGCAGGAGGGTTCCGTGTTCTATCCCTACGAGCCCGTCATGGAACTGGAAGGAAAGTACCAGGACATGTGCATCTACGAAACCGCCCTCCTCGGCCTGCTGTGCCAGGCTTCGGGCATCGCCACGAAGGCGGCGCGCTTCAAGAGCCTGGCCGGAGGCCGCCTGGTGATCAGCTTCGGCGCCCGGAGAATGCATCCAATTCTCGCCCCCATGATCGAACGGAACGCCTTCGTCGGCGGGTGCGACGGGGTATCCGTCATCAAATCCGGGGAGGTGATCGGAGAGGACCCCATGGGGACGATGCCCCACGCCCTCATTATCTGCTTCGGCTCCACCGTCGAAGCGGTCAAAGCCTACGACAGGACTCTCGATCCGAAGATAAAGAGGGTTGTCCTCATCGATACATTCCTCGATGAAAAATTCGAATGTCTGAACATAGCCGGAGTCCTGGGGGAGAAGCTCCATTCGATACGCTTCGATACCCCCTCCTCGCGACGGGGAAACTTCTACCGCATCCTCGAAGAAGCCCGCTGGGAGCTCGACATGCGGGGATACGGCCATGTGAAATTCTATGCAAGCGGAGGAATCAAAGAGGAGGATGTCCCGGTGCTGAACCCCCTCGTGGACGGATACGGAATCGGCACCTCCATCAGCAACGCCCCGGTAGTCGATTTTGCACTGGACATCGTGGAAGTGGAAGGGAAACCTCTCGCTAAAAGAGGGAAATGGTCAGGCGCCAAGAGGGTCCTCGCCTGCCCGCAGTGCGGAACGAGGAAAATCATTCCTTTCTCCGCAGCGCTGCTGCCCTCCTGCTCCTGCGGGGGCGCCCTCGGCGATGTGCTCATCCCCGTCATGGACAACGGCAGGCAGTTCATCGAAAACCGCACTCCTGCGGAGTTGAGAAAGACCGTCCTCGACGCGATAAAAGGCCTCCCCCTGTCGTAACCTTGGCAACAAAAGAGGGACATACTACTTTTTCTTGACTGATGGATATATTCTTCTTATTATTATGGCATGACACGGATGCCACGAGTTGTTGTATGCGGCTATCCGCACCACACCTGTCAGGAGGAATAGTATCATGCCCCTCTTTATTGGAGTAAAACGAGTGTACGAGCCTCCTGACCCGCAAGACGGCTTTCGCATTCTTGTGGACCGGGTGTGGCCGCGTGGAATGACGAAAGAGCACGTACGTGCGGATCTTTGGTTGAAAAACGCGGCGCCGAGCACGGCTTTACGAAAGTGGTTCGGCCACGACCGCTCGAAGTGGGAGACTTTCAAGAGCCGTTACTTTTCAGAGCTCGACGCGCAACCGGAGGTGGTAACGCGCCTCCTTGATGAAGCTGCGGCAAAGAGGGCGACGCTCTTATTTTCAGCTCGCGATACCGAATGCAACCAGGCAATCGCGTTAAAGGAATACCTCCTCGCGAAAGCGAAGAAAAGGACGACAAAAAAGGGCGCATAATCAATAGCGAAAAGAGGGGCATACTACTATTTTGCGAAAGAAAAGTGGTATGCCCCTTTTTTTATCAGGGAACAAGCCGCGCAACAGTCGCCTGCAGGATACGGATGAGCGGGGCCGGGTAGACGCCGAGCCAAAGCAGCGCAAAAGTAAGCACGGTGAGAAGGATGCCGCCCGTCATTCCCAGGACCCTCCCGGGAAAGCCCGTAACCGCCCCCCCCTCTCCTTCAGGGACTCGTCCATACAGCACCGCCACGATGCGCAGATAATAATACAGCCCGATCGTGCTCCCCGCAACGAGGACGATCAGCGGGATCCAGAGGGCGGCCCCGGCTCCGGCGGCGACCACGTAGAACTTTCCGATGAAGCCCGCGGTGAGGGGAATTCCCGCAAGGGAGAGGAGCATCGCGACGAAAACCCCCGCTGTCCAGGGCCGGCTCCAGGCCATCCCCCTGTATGCTTCCAGGTTCTCCGCATCTCCCTCCTCTCCCGACAGGAAAGCAATCACCCCGAAGGCGCCGAGCATCGTTGCGAAATAAGCCGCAAGGTAGTAGCCCACGGCCGTTTTCGCCACAGTCCCTCCCGCTAAAACAGCCACCAGCAGGTAGCCCATATGGGCGATGGAAGAATATGCCAGGATGCGCTTCAGGTTGTTCTGGCGCAGCGCCAGCAGGTTGCCAATCAGCATGGAGGCGACGGCGATGCCGGCGATGCCGTACCATACCGCCGGAAAACGCTGCAGGTCCATCAGGGAAAAGTACCGCATCAGCAGCGCGAAGATGGCGCCCTTTGAGGAGGTGGCGATGAAGGCTGCCACGGGAGCGGGAGCCCCCTCATATACATCGGGGGTCCAGAGGTGAAAGGGGACTACGGCGAGCTTGAAGCCCACCCCGACAGTGATCAGGAGGAGCCCGGCACTGAGCACCACCGTGAGGTCCGGCACCCTCCCCCCCTCCGCCAGTTGGAAGAAGTCCATGCTCCCTGTCTGCGCATACACCAGCGCCATCCCAAAGAGGAGGAAAGAGGAGGATGCTGCCGCGAGAATGAGGTACTTCAGACCCGCCTCGTTCCCGCGGTCATCATTCCGTCGATACGCGATGAGAGTGTAGAGGGAGACGCTGAGGATTTCGAGGCCGGCAAAAAACGATGCGAAATGGGAGCCGGCCGCCAGCACCGATGCACCGAGGGTCGCCAGGAGCAGGAGCACATAGTATTCGCCCCGTTCCATGCTGCGCTCCCCAAGGTACCGGGAGGACATGACCGCCACCACGATGCCCGCAATGAAGAGCAGGCCGATAAAGAAGAGGGAATAGGCGTCCATGATGAAAAGAGGCGTTACCCTGCGCGGGGTGCCTCCTCCTGCAACGAACAGAAGAAGGAAGGAGAGCAGGAGGCTGCCGAGCGTGAACAGGACAGAGACGGCATGGCTGCGGGAAAAGGTGATGAGGAGCAGGAGCACCACCGACGCCAGTGCCGGCACGATGAGGGGAAGGAGTGCGATGAAATCGGCGGAATTCATGGTGTCCCCCCCCATTTCCCGGCGGCCTTTCCCCCTCCGCGGGCTTCCTCTGCAGCTCCAGCAGGGGGGGCGGAGAACGCCCTTTTCCCTTCCGCCGCACCCGCCGCCCCTCTCTGCAGAGTCAGCAGGGGCATCCGGGCAGTGTCGAACACCGGTTGGGGATACAGCCCCAGCCACAGGAGAACCGCTATCATCGCTCCCATCAGCGCAAGCTCGCGCCCCCCGAAATCAGGGGGCCTCCACCGTTGAGTGTTTTCACCATGAAAGGTCCTCTGGATGATCCAGAGGGAATAGATGACGGCGGTCACGAGGCCTGTTGCCGCCACGACCGCTGCGCCGGGGCTGACCCGGAAGGCGCCGAGCAGCACGAGGATCTCCCCGACGAAATTGCCCAGGCCCGGAAGCCCCAGCGAGGCGAGCGCAAAAAACAAGGCAATGGCGC
>JADLDZ010000189.1 GCA_020846375.1 Nitrospirales bacterium
CCCGCTGGAGAGCGGGACGTATCCTGTTTATCACCTCTTCGACTTTTGCTCTTTCCACCATGGAAACCTCCTTTTTGTCGCTTCCGGCATTTAAGGCACAGCCGGTCATTTTTGCTTGAAGGAATGTGCTCCCTCGTACTACGATACCAAAATCCATGGGAAGGGAGCAATGACGGGTATCATATCTCCGCCGCAAACAGTTATTATATACAATGCGTTGCACCCGGCGGCGGCTGCCGCCGAAACAGGGAAGACATGAAAAAAGACTTGCGCAGATATCTCGGCCCTTCAAGCCTGCTCTTTTTCTTTCTCCTGCCCTTTGCCGTCCTGATCTACCTGCAGTTGCACGAGCTCAACCGGTTGATCGGCTTCACGGGGAAGGAGAGACAGGGCATCCGCTACGCCGGGTCCCTGGGGAGGCTACTGGAAGACTTGCAGAAGCACAGGGGCATGGCCGGCTCCTTCCTCACGGACGGCGTCTCTTTCAAGGAGGACCTCTTCATCAAGCGGCAGCAGATCGAGAAGGACCTCCGGGAGATGGAGGCAATGGACCGGGAGCTCGGACAGAGCCTCGGGACATCGGAACGGTGGCGCTCGATAAAGGGGAAATGGGCCGACCTGAAGGGGAAGATGCCGGAGATGCGGCCCGGGGAGAGCACTGCCGCACATACGGTCCTGATCACGGATATCATCGATACGATCTCGTATGTGGGAGAGTCCTCGAACCTGATCCTCGACAACGAGCCCATCATGTACTTTCTGATAGACAGCATTATCAACAGACTCCCGCAGGCGTCCGAAAGACTCGGGCAGACAAGGGCGGCAGGCGTCAGCGCGGCGGTCCGCTCTTCCCTCCCCCCGTCTGATCGGGCGCAACTCATCATGTATTCCGGCCTTATCCGGTCCTCGATCGAGATAACGGAGCGCAATATCCGGACAGCGCTCCGGAAGAGGCCCTCCCTTACGGCGCAGCTCGAGCCCTATGTGCGGGATAGCAGTGAAGCGGTATACTTTTTTTTGTCGATGCTCGATGAGAGACTCATCAATGCCGGTTCGATCACCATACGGCCGGAGGAGTATTTTTCCACGGGGACCCACGCCCTTAAGGAATGTTTCAGGCTCTACGATGCCGTTTCCACCGTCGTGGACAGGCAGCTGCAGATCCGCAGCGGAAAGCTCGCACGGCAGAGGAGCCTCGTCGTTGCCTTTGCCGCGGTCACGTGCGGGATCTTCCTCTTCATTTTCGTCTCTTTCACGCGCAGCATGACAAAGCGCTCTCAGGCCGAAGAGAGCCTGCAACACCAGGTGGAGTTTGAAAAGTGCATCGCCGACACTGCCCGGCAGCTCATCAACGTCGGGCCGGACGAAATAGACGGCATGATCACGCATGCCCTCCGGAGGATAGGGGAGTTCGCCTGTGTCGACAGGAGCTATCTTTTCCTGCTTTTCAGCGACGGAACCATAGATAATACCCATGAATGGTGCGCGGAAGGGATCGAGCCCCGGATCGAGGGGCTGAAAGGAATGCCTTTCGACTCTTTCCCCTTTCTTCTGCCTCTCCGGCATTTTGAAAGTATCCATATCCCGCGTATCGAGACGCTCCCCCCCGGGGCCGCAGGCGACCGGGAGTCCTTCCCGCTTCAGGGGGTTAAGTCGCTCATCATGGTCCCCCTGGTCTCCCACGGCGCACTTACGGGGTTCCTCGGTTTCGATTCGATGCGGGAGGAAAGGAAATGGGAGGAGAGGGATATCATTCTCCTGGAGATCGCCGGGGAAATCTTCACCAATGTGGTGGAGCGCAAACGCATGGAAGAGGAGCTGCAGGAGAAGGCCACCGGGCTTTAGGGTGTGCAGGCAAACCATTTTCTGCATAGAGGGAATATATGGAGGAGGAACTCAGGCTCTCGGTCCTCTACACCGAGGGGAAAGCAGCTATCGAGCACCGACAACCTGACGCAAGATCCACAACAGGCTCGCGTTCAACGACCTCCTCGCCGCTGAGCTGCAGAGAGCGCAGCGACACAAGACGCACCTTTCCCTCATCATGTTCGATATCGACCACTTCAAGAAAATAAGCGACACCTTCGGGCACATGGCAGGGGATGAGGTCCTGAAATCCCTGGTGCGCCTCGTCAAGGGGAGTATACGGACGGAATGTGGACGTCTTTGCACGCTGGGGGGAGAGGAATTCATGATCCTGACTCCCGAAATGGGCGGGGAGGCTGCCTGCGGCGTGGCGGAAAGGCTGCGGAAGGAGATGGAGGAGCACTGCTTCGATACGGTGGGGCATCTCACTTCCAGCTTCGGAGTCGCGGCGTTCCGGGGCGACGACCGCGCCGACACTCTCGTAAAAAGGGTGGACGACGCGCTCTACCGGGCGAAAGCGGGGGGGGCGGAACAGGGTTGAGAGGGGATGACCCGCTCTACCCTGCTCTCTTTCTGAAACGCAGCGAGCTGAGCGCAATCACCAGGACTCCCAGTGTCAGGAGCGGTAGCATCTGTGGCCAGAGGATATCCAGCCCGCTGCCTTTAAGGAAAATCCCCCTGATAATGACAAGGAAATATCTGAGCGGGTTCAGGTATGTCACGTACTGTATGAGCACCGGCATATTTTCGACAGGGAACATGAAACCGGAGAGCAGGACTGCGGGCACATAGAAAAGAAAAGTCGCCATGAGCGCCTGCTGCTGCGTCCTTGAAATGGTGGAGATGAAGAGGCCGGTTCCCAGCACCGACAGGAGATAAATACCGGTGGAGAGCGGCATGACGAAAAGGGAGCCCCTGAGGGGAATGGAAAACTTGAGCACCGCCAGCACCGTGACAAGCACCATGTCGAAAAAGCCGATAGCAGCGAAGGGAATGGTCTTGCCGAGCATCAGCTCGAAAGGCCGCAGGGGGGTAACCATGAGCTGTTCCATGGTGCCGATCTCCCTTTCCCGCACCACCGCCATGGAAGTGAGCAGGAGGCAGGTGAGCATGATCACGATGGCGATCACCCCCGGAACATTGTAGTTCCTGCTCTTCAGCTCGGGGTTGTACCACGCCACGGTACGCAGGTCGATCCTTGCCGG
>JADLDZ010000190.1 GCA_020846375.1 Nitrospirales bacterium
ACTGGGAGGACCAGGGGTATTTCAAGCCCGGTCCCGATGCGCCGCACTCCCCCTTTTCCATTGTGATTCCCCCTCCCAATGTGACCGGCTCTCTCCATATGGGACACGCGCTCAATGCCACGATCCAGGACATTCTGATCCGGTGGAAACGGATGCGGGGGCACAAGGTGGTCTGGATTCCCGGCACCGACCATGCGGGGATCGCCACACAGAACGTGGTCGAAAGGGAGCTCGGGAAAGAGGGCGTCGACCGGCACAAAATGGGCCGCGCCGCCTTTATCGAGCGGGTCTGGAAATGGAAGGCGGAATACGGCGGACGGATCATTCACCAGCTCAAGAAACTGGGAGCTTCGTGCGACTGGTCGCGGGAGCGGTTCACCCTCGACGAGGGACTTTCGCGCGCGGTGCGGGAAGTCTTTGTGCGGCTCTTCGAGGAGGGGCTGGTCTACCGGGACAACCGCCTGATCAACTGGTGTCCCCGGTGCCATACCGCGCTTTCCGACCTGGAAGTGGAATACGAGGACATGGAAGGGAGGCTTTATTCCCTGCGCTATCCCCTCACGGGAGGCGGCGGCTTTGTCGCCGTCGCTACCACACGGCCCGAGACCATGCTCGGCGACACCGCGGTCGCCGTCAACCCGGAGGACGGAAGGTATACGCATCTTGTGGGCAAGACCCTCGACCTTCCCCTTACCGGAAGAAAGATACCCCTTATCACCGATCCCGCCGTGGACCCCGCTTTCGGCACGGGAGCGGTGAAAGTCACCCCTGCCCACGATTTCAACGACGAAGCGATGGGCAAGCGCCACCGGCTGCCCTCCGTCGGCGTCATCACGGAGGACGGACGCATGGCCGCCGAGGCAGGCCCGCGCTACAAGGATATGGACAGGTACGCGGCCAGGAAGAAGGTCCTGGCGGACCTGAAGGAGCTGGACCTGCTGGAAGGGGAGAAGAGGCATCCCCATTCCGTGGGGCACTGCTACCGCTGCAAGACCATCATAGAGCCCCTCCAGACCATCCAGTGGTACGTGAAGGTGGAAACCCTCGCGGCAGAGGCGATCAGGGCGGTGGAGGAGGGGTCCATCGAACTGGTTCCCGAAGCATGGGACAATAACTACTTCGCATGGATGAGGGACATCAGGGACTGGTGCATCTCACGCCAGATCTGGTGGGGCCACCAGATACCGGTATGGTACTGTCCCGGGTGCAGGAATGAGGACGGGACAGCGCAGGGGGACCTTATCGAGCATATCTTTTTCGAACCCGTCCCCATCGGCGACGGCAGGACCGTGGCGGGCGGAACCTATTCCGGGTTGAGGAAAGCAGGGATGGGACATGACGAGATCCTGAGGAACTCGAAGGTCGTCAGGGTGGCAAAGGGCGTTGCTCCCCTCTGTACGAGGGAGGACGTGAAGGAGTGCCCGGCCTGCGGGAGCAGGGAAGTACTCCGCGATCCCGATGTCCTCGATACCTGGTTCTCTTCTGCCCTGTGGCCCTTTTCCACCCTGGGATGGCCTGAGCGAACGGAGGACCTGAAGACCTTCTATCCCACCAGCGTCCTGGTGACCGGGTTCGACATTCTCTTCTTCTGGGTGGCCCGCATGATCATGATGGGGCTGAAGTTCATGGGGGACGTGCCTTTCAGGGATGTCTACATCCATGCTCTGGTGCGGGATGCCAGGGGGCAGAAGATGAGCAAATCCAAGGGCAATGTGATCGATCCCCTGGTGATGATCGACAAGTACGGGGCTGACGCCTTCCGGTTCGCCCTTGCGGCCTCCGCGGCGCAGGGGAGAGATGTCCGCTTCTCCGAAGAGAGGCTCGAGGGATATCGCTTTTTCGTAAATAAGGTATGGAATGCCGCGAAGTTCATCATCCGCTATGAGAGCTCATGGGAGAAAAAGCCGCCTGCGGAAGGCGGGCGGGACCTGGACCTCGCCGGCAGATGGATACTGAGCCGGCTGGCAGCTGTCGTGGAAGAGGTGAACCGGGATCTCACGAGCTATCGCTTTAACGACGCGGCAAACACCATCTACCATTTCCTCTGGCACGAATTCTGCGACTGGTACATCGAGCTTACCAAGCCCGTGCTCTACCGTGGGGAAGAGAGCAGGGAGAAGAGTGCCGTGGTGGACTGCCTGTTTTTCGTCCTGGAGACGAGCCTCCGGCTGCTGCACCCCTTCATGCCCTTTGTCACTGAGGAGATAGGGAAAAGCGTGTTCGGCACTGCCACGATCATGCTCTCTCCGTATCCCGAAGCACTGCCGTCATTTCCCGATGACGAGAGGAAGATGGAATATGTACTGAATACGGTGACGGGAATCCGGAGCATCAGGGGAGAGCTGAACATTTCCCCCTCCATCGAGATGACGGCGACGGTCAGGACCCTTACCCCGGAGGCGCAGGAGGTCCTTACGGAGAACCTCGAATCCATCAGGAGAATGACGCGCTGCAGGGAAATACGGGTGGGGGCCGGGGTGGAGCGTGTAAGAGGATCTGCCGTTTCGGTGCAGAACGGCCTGGAAATCTACGTGCCCATCGAGGGGCTCCTGGATGTGCAGGCCGAAATCAGGAGGCTCGACAAGGAAATGACGAAGCTTGAAGAATCCCTCAGCTTTCTGGACAGAAAGCTGATGAACGAGGATTTCCTGAAGAATGCCCCGAAGAATGTCCTGGAAAAGGACAGGTCCAAGTTCGAAGAGTTGAAGGGAAGAAAGGATAAGATCGAGGAGAGCCTCAGGCTTTTGGAAACCATTGGCGGCAAAGAGGGGTGATACGATGGAAAAGGATGCGCTGGACATTGAGAAAAAGCAGCTTGATGTCGTCGAGGCGGAATTCGTCAACATCAAACAGAGCACGGTGAGGGCGGTGGACGGCGGACATGTGGAATTGCAGCAGGTCGGCGCGGTGAGCGTCGACGGCGAGCGGATCGAAGTCACCCAGGGCGCCTCGGTGCTGATGCACGGGTCCAATCTCTCCTTGCACCAGAGCATCGGGGTCCTTGCCGTGGGGAATACCACGGATCTCAACCTCTCCCTCTCCTCTGTCGCCGTATCCACCCGGGAAATGACGGTGAACAGAAGCGCGGTGGGGACGATGATGGCCCGGGAGATCACCGCTAACAACAGCACTTCCTTCCTCATGATCGGGAAGCAGGTAAACGGTACGGTGACCACCCTCCTGGACTGGCGCTCCGCTCTGGCACTGGGCGCTGTCGCCGGTGGGGTCTTCGGTCTTCTTTCGCTGTTGAAGAGGCGGTAGGTGCTGAGGGAATTGCGGTATTCCTCCCTGTTCCGGGAAACCATCCGCCGCGCCCTCCAGGAAGATATCGGGCAGGGGGACATCACGTCCTTCCTGATCATCCCCGAAGAGCGGGAGGCAGGGGCCCGGCTTATCGCCAAAGAGGATTTCATTCTCGCCGGCATGCCCTTCGTGGAGGAGGTCTTCAGGGCCATAGATCCCGAAGTGCGGGTAACGGTGCATATGCCCGAGGGCTTTGCGCTGAGGAGGGGCGACATCATTGCGGAGATAGCAGGGAGGGCCCGGAGCCTCCTCGCCGGGGAACGGGTCTCCCTGAATATCCTGCAGCGCATATCCGGTATCGCCACCCTGACGCATTCCTTTGTCGGGCAGGTGGAAGGCCTGCCGGTGAGGATTGCGGATACCAGGAAGACGGTGCCCGGAATGCGTCTCATGGAGAAGTACGGAGTAAGAACAGGCGGGGGGACGAACCACCGTTTCGGCCTGTTTGACGGCATCCTGATCAAGGACAACCACATCGAGGTGGCCGGCGGGGTGAAAGAAGCGGTTCTGCGTGCGCGGAAGGGCCACCACCTGCTGAAGGTAGAGGTGGAGGTCAAAGACATGGACGAAGTGAGAGATGCCCTCGATGCGGGGGCGGATATCATCATGCTCGATAATATGTCCCTCATCGTCATGGCGGAGGCGGTCCGGTTCGTACAGGGGAGGGCGCTCCTCGAAGCCTCGGGCAATGTGAGTCTCACAACGGTCCGCAGTATCGCGGAAACAGGAGTGGACATCATCTCTGTCGGCGCTTTGACCCATTCGGCGCGTGCAGCCGATATCAGCATGAAAATACGACACGGCTCATAGTTTCTGCAGGGTCCGCGGGACGGTTCTTGAAATTTTTCCTTTGTTCTTCAATTAATTGGATAGTTCTATGCATAAAAAGGGGTGCTCTATGGAAGAGATGACGTACAGGAAGGCGGGCGTGGATATCGACGAGGGGGACCGGTTCGTGCGGCTCATCTCTCCCCTGGTGAAGAAGACCTTCAGGCCGGAGGTGATGACCGATATCGGATCCTTCGGCGCCCTCTTCAAAATGGACATGACAAAATACCGGGAGCCCGTCCTGGTGAGCGGGACCGACGGCGTGGGGACGAAGCTGAAGATCGCGTTCATGATGGACAAGCATGATACCGTGGGGATAGACCTTGTCGCCATGTGCGTCAACGATATCCTGACCCTCGGCGCGGAGCCGCTCTTCTTCCTCGATTATTTCGCCACCGGAAAGCTGAAGTCCGAAAAGGCGAGCGAGGTGGTGCGGGGTATCGCGGAAGGGTGCAGGGAATCCGGCTGCGCCCTTATCGGGGGCGAGACAGCGGAGATGCCCGGGTTTTATGAGGAGGACGAGTACGATCTCGCCGGTTTCGCCGTCGGCGCCGTGGACAAGGGAGGCATCGTGGACGGCTCGGGAATAGGGGAGGGGGATGCCCTCATCGGAATCGCTTCCAGCGGGCTGCACAGCAACGGGTATTCCCTGGCGCGCAAGGTCCTCTTCGAAATGGCGCGGTACTCCCCGGACACCTATATCCCCGAATTATCTTCCACCGTGGGAGAGGCGCTGCTGAAGCCCACGAGGATCTATGTGAAGGCATACGAGGCGCTCAGGGACAGAATCCGGGTCAAGGGGATGGCCCATATCACCGGGGGCGGTATTCCGGGGAATGTTCCGCGCATCCTGCGGGAAGGGTTGACGGCGGTCATACGGGAAAGCTCCTGGACGGTGCCGCCGGTCTTCGAGCTCATCAGGGAGCGGGGAAATGTCCCCGGGGGTGATATGGAAAAAACGTTCAACATGGGGATCGGTTATGTTATGGTAGTCCCGGAGAGCGAATGCGCTTCCGCTCTTTCGCTGCTGAAGGAACGAGGCTTCGAGGCCTGTGATCTGGGCCGTATCGAGAAGGGAGGGAAAGAAAAGATACGGTACGTAGTAGGGTAGAATAAGGGAATGCGACCGATCTTTCTCGACAGTGTCAGCCTGGAAAAGGCAGGGGATCTTCTCGCCGCCCGCCTTGATTCGCTGGGGATACAAAGGCTTCCGCCGGAGCGGGTCAGGGTGGCGGAAGCGCAGGACAGGATCACCGCAGAGCCTGTTTTTGCAAAGTACTCGTCCCCCTTCTATCATTCCGCAGCCATGGACGGGTATGCGGTGCGGTATACCGATACCTTTACCGCATCGGAGACAAGCCCCTGTCTCCTGAAGATCGGGCGGGACGCCCTGTATGTGGATACGGGCGATCCGATGCCGGAAGGGTTCAATGCGGTCATCATGATAGAGGACGCCAACCTGGTCCATGATCGGAAGCCTCCAACCGACCGGACTTCCCCGGGAGATTCCCCGTGGGATGAGGAAGGCTCGCTGTCGGATTGCATAGAGATCTACCAGTCTGTCCCTCCCTATCAGCACGTAAGGACCATCGGTGAAGATATCGTGGCCACTGAACTGATCATTCCGGAGGGGCACCGGATACGGCCCGTCGATATGGGAGCCCTCCTTGCCGGCGGGCACCTGGAGGTGGCGGTGAGGAAGAGGCCGGTAGTGGCCGTCCTCCCCACCGGAACGGAGCTCGTGGATCCCGAAATGCTCCGGGAGCGGCCTCCTGCACCTCCCGAGATCATCGAGTATAACTCTGCCGTCCTCGGCGGAATGGCAAGAGAATCAGGCGCCGAAGCGGTATGTTTTCCCATCGTCAGGGATGACCCCGGTGCGATCAGGGAGGTCCTGCTCCGGGCAGTCGAAAAGGCCGACCTCGTACTGATCAATGCCGGATCGGGGAGGGGTTCGGATGATTATACCCTTACCGCAATCCGGGAATTGGGAGAAGTGATCATCCATGGCGTCTCCATCAAGCCGGGGAAGCCGGTGATTATCGGCTTCATACGGAACAAGCCGGTGGTGGGGGTCCCGGGGTACCCGGTCTCCGCCTACCTTGCCTTCAAACTCTTTGTCCGTCCTGTCATCGAAAGATTCCTGGGGACCGCTTCTGCGGGAGGGGAGAGGATCACCGCGCTGCTCGCCCGGCAGATAGCATCCCCCTTGGGCGTTGACGAGTTCATACGGGTGAAGGTGGGGGAGGTGCATGATACGTTCATCGCCACTCCGGTGGGCAGGGGTGCCGGGCTGATGATGTCCCTGGTGAGAGCGGACGGCATCGTGAGAATCCCTGCGGGCTCTGAGGGGATGCGCTCCGGGAGCGAAGTGGAAGTGGAGCTGATGCGGAGCAGGAGCGAGGTCAGGAACACCATCGTCTGCATCGGGAGCCACGATAATACCCTGGATATCCTGTCGAACATCATCAAGAAGAACCATCCGGGATATTCGCTCTCTTCCGCCCATGTCGGTTCCCTCGGAGGCCTGATGGCGTTGAAGAAGGGAGAGGCGCACCTTGCGGGGACCCATCTCCTCGATGAGCGGACAGGGGAGTACAACGTCCCTTTTCTGAAGAGGCTCTTTCCAGGCCGGAGGATGGTCCTGGTGAACCTTGTCCGCCGCCGGCAGGGTCTCCTGGTGCGGAAGGGCAACCCGAAGGGGATACAGGGGTTCAAGGACCTCGTACGGGATGATGTCATGTTCATCAACAGGCAGGCCGGATCCGGGACGCGGCTCCTTCTGGACAAGCACCTCCGCGAGCTGAACATTAATCCCTTCATGATCCGGGGGTATGACAAGGAGGAATACACCCATATGTCGGTGGCCTCCGCAGTGCTTACCGGCCTGGCGGATGCCGGCCTGGCGGTCTTTTCTTCCGCGCAGGCTCTGGGTCTCGACTTCATCCCCGTGGCGGAGGAACGCTACGATCTGGCGATTCCGTATGAGTTCATGGATACGGAAAAAATAGGGATCGTCCTGGGCGTTGTCCGGGGAAACGCCGAGTTCAGGGGACTCGTGCAGTCCCTCGGAGGGTACGACATGGGGGATATGGGGAAGGTGATGTATGAGGGGGAGGGTGGTGTGTAGGCACCATACGATTTCCTGCCGGGAGAGGGAGAGTATGGTGCTCCCCCCGCTTGTTCAGGCAGATCCGGAGGCGGAATACCCCCTTTTACCGGGGACGGTAATACCGCATCGCTTCCGGGATGAACTCCCTTATGTTTCTGATCCTTGTGTCGTCAGCGGGATGGGTGCTCAGGAATTCGGGGGGCGCCGCACCCTGTTTTGCCGCGGACATTCTCTCCCAGAAATTCACTGCGACCCTGGGGTCATACCCCGCCATCGCCATGAAGAGGAGCCCCAAGTGGTCCGCCTCCGTTTCCTGTACCCTGCTGAAGGGGAGCAGAACACCCACCTGCGTGCCGAGCCCGTAAGCCTGCAGGAAGAGGTTCACCGTCTCCTGGGGTTTTTGGGAGAGTGCGGCGCTGAGGGCCGCTCCGCCCATCTGGGCGATCAGCCCCTGGCTCATGCGCTCCTCTCCATGGGCGGCCACCGCATGGGCGATTTCGTGCCCCATTACCACCGCCAGCCCCGCATCATTCTGCGCTACCGGCAGAATACCTGAATAAACGACCACCTTGCCCCCGGGCATCGCCCATGCGTTGATGCTTTTATCGGCGATCAGATGGAACTCCCATTGATACCCTTTCAGGCGATCGGCCATTCCCTGGGTGGAAAAGTACTCCTCGACCGCCTGCGCAATCCTCGTGCCCACCGTTTTTACCGATTGCGCCTGCGGAGTGTTTTCGATAACGTGGTGCTTTGAGAGGAACTCCCGGTAGGAGTTGAAGCTCATGGGGAGAAGGGATTCCGATGAAACGAGGCTGAGCTGCTGTCTTCCGGTGATGGGAACCGTCTGGCAGGCAAGGAGGAGTACCACGACAAAAAAGAGGAGCGGCACATGTTTTCTCATCGGGCACCTCTTCACGGAAAGATACGGGATTCGGCTTTTGAAACGTTCCGCTTGCAGGGAATACCTGTCTGTTTCAATGATAGCATGAAAAAATAAAGAGAAGGGAAAGAAAGGAGGAAAAGAGTGTTTCTGCGGAAATCACTCGCTTGACGCCCCCTCTTTTCTATGTTACGGTGGAATTAGGTTTTTGCTTAACTCCGATAGCGCAGGAGGCAGGAGTGAAAACGGACTACAGGACAATCCGCGTGGCGGCGGTGGGAGATCTCCATTACACCAGGAAGTCACAGGGAGCCCTGCAGGCCCTCTTCTCCCAGGCTACCGAGGTTGCGGATGTGCTGCTGCTCTGCGGAGACCTTACGGATAACGGACATCCCGATGAGGCGCATACTCTCGCTACGGATCTTAAATCGTACGTGAAAATACCTCTCATCGGGGTGCTGGGCAATCATGATCATGAAAGCGGGAGGCATACGGAAGTGCGTGAGATCCTTTCGGAGTCGGGTGTCTCGATGCTTGACGGCTCTGCCTGCGAGATCCAGGGCGTGGGCTTTGCCGGGGTAAAGGGATTCTGCGGGGGATTCGGTCGCCAGGCGCTGCAGCCGTGGGGAGAGGAGATCATCAAGCGTTTCGTACAGGAGACGGTGGACGAGGCGCTCCGCCTCGAGAAAGCGCTGGCAAAGCTGGAAACGACACTGCGGGTGGTGCTCCTCCATTATGCACCGATAAAGGATACGCTGGAGGGAGAACATCCCGAGATCTTCACCTACCTGGGCTCCTCCCGCATCGAGGAGCCTTTGAACCGCTGCCAGGTGTCGGTGGTCTTCCACGGACACGCTCATGGAGGAAGTCCGGAGGGGCACACAAGGGAGGGCATACCGGTGTACAACGTCTCTATGGCGCTTCTGCATCGGGCGTATCCGGACCGCGTGCCCTTCAGGCTGGTGGAGATACAGAAATGAGACGGCTTTTCATGCCGTAAGAGGAGGGAAAAGTGGGATCGTGCCTGCCGAATGAGAACGATATTGACCCGAAGACCCGTGACTTCTACCGAAAAGCGATAGCCTTGGCGGACTCGCTGCATATCCCCTTTCTTGTAGGGGGATCTTTCGCCTTCAATTGCTACACGGGCATCAACAGGAGGACGAAGGACTTCGACCTCTTCGTCCATCCACGGGAGGTGCAGAGGATACTGGAGGCATTCTCTTCAGTGGGGTACAGGACGGAAATCACCTCCCCCCACTGGCTGGGGAAGGCTTTCGACGGAGAGGATTTCATCGACATCATCTTCGGTTCGGGAAAGGGAATCAACGACATAGATGACGAATGGTTCGACTTTTCCGTCCAGGAGGAGATCCTGGGGATGAAGGTGAAATTGTGCCCCCCCGAAGAGAGCATCTGGTCGAAGTCGTACATCATGGAGCGGGAGCGCTACGATGGCGCGGATGTCGCGCACCTGCTGCTTGCCTGCGCCGGGAGTCTCGACTGGGAAAGGCTGCTCCGCCGCTTCAGCGACCATTGGCCGGTGCTCTACAGCCATCTCGTTCTTTTCCTGTTCATCTATCCCTCGGAGCGGAAGAGCATCCCTGAATGGGTAATGAGGGAGCTTGCGGTCCGCCTGGAAAAGGAGATAGCGCTTTCTCCCCCGGGAGAAAAGATCTGCAGGGGCACTCTCCTTTCGAAGACGCAATACCTGTACGATGTGGACCGGAGCGGTTTCCGGGATGCCCGGTCGATGCCCGGCGAAATAAAGGAAGAGAGCGGACGGCTGCGGGCACAAGAAGAGGTCGGCCCGACGTCGGTATAAAAAGGAGGATAAGTGAGAGGCGCGATCTGGTATAATCAGGTATCCGCCTTCGGCAGGAAGCGGATGCCTTTTGTGTACGCATAACCGCGCATCCAGGAAAGAGGAGGGCTCGAACAGGCATGGGAGCCTCGAACACGATCGATCGGCAGATCATCAACAAGGAAGCGATCATCGGCAAGATCCGGGAAATCATACGACAGTACAAGAACATCGCGGTGAGCGGAGAGGAAGGGGTCGGCAAGATAACCAACACTCTCGAGGCTCTCCAGGATACCGCTCACGTCTACTATATCGGCAATCCGGTGGATTATATCGGGAAGCCGCGCGCCAAGGGGTACGACAAGTACATCCATTATATCATGTCCCTCAAGAAGGATATGCATATCATAGCGGATGAGCAGGACATCGTTTCCTTTGACCCCGCCTCCCTTGCAGGCAGGAATGCCGTCCTGGTAGTCGACGAGATCTACGGGAGGAGTGATCGGCAGTACGAGAAGATCATCGAGATCCTCGGTACGGAAGGCATCAAGGTCTTCATCATTGCTGGATGCCTTAAAAACATGAGCAGGATCGTCCACCAGATCGATAGTGTGCTGATGCTCACCAAGGACGGAGGGCTCGTCGTGGAGAGCGAATTTATCCGGAAAGTCTGCATGATACTGAAGGCAGACGTCTCATAGGATGACGGACCTCCCCGTGCATCCCCTTGCCGCCTCCTTTTCCGTGCGGTTGGAAAAGCCTTCCCCTTCCGATAAGCGGGCGGACCGCGAACGCCTCGTCGAAGCGCTGGCCCTTTCCCTCGGAGAAGCCTTGCCGGTGGATATCCCCCTCGGGATTCTGCGGGAGATGCCGCGTTTTCTCCGCGAAAGGGACTTTTCGCTCTCTCCTGCTGTTGTCTTTGCCGGCGGTAGGGGCGTCGTGGCCTCCCTGGAAGGTGCCCATCTGTACGGAGCTGCGCTGGACATAGGATCCACCAACATGGCAGCATCTCTCTTTGATCTGGTGGAAGGCAGGAGAGTGGGGGAGATGGAGAGGGAAAACCCCCAGACGGCAGAGGGGCTTGATGTCCTTACCCGGATGCATGCGGCGATGGGGGGAGCGGGCGGAAGGCTGCACCGCCTCCTGGTGGAGGGGATCAACGGGCTTCTCCTCGACCTCTGCCTGCAGCACGGAATTGCCCCATCCGACCTCTACGCACTCACCATTGCCGGCAATACGATCATGACTCACTTCCTGCTGGACCTGCCCGTAGAGAACATTCCCCTCGAACCTTACATCCCGGCAGCGCACCAGATCGGATTCCTTTCCCCGCGGGAAACGGGCATCGCCATGTGTCCTCATGGGACCGTATACGTCTTTCCCAATGTGGGGAGCTATGTGGGGGGAGACGTCATAGCAGGCATTCTCTCCTCCGGGCTCTACAAGGAGGAGACTCCCTCCCTGCTGGTGGACGTAGGGACCAATGCGGAGATTGTCCTGGGTACGCGGGAATGGCTGATGGTGGGGGCCGGAGCAGCGGGGCCCGCCCTGGAGAGCGGGATCTCCGAAGTGGGCATGAGGGCGGTGGAGGGGGCGGTATACGCCGTGGAGATCGACAGGGAGAGCCTTGCGGTGCGGGTCAGGACCATAGGCGGTGGGACGCCGCGGGGGATCTGCGGCTCAGGGATGATCGAGCTGGTCGCCGAGCTGTTCGATGCGGGAATCATTGATGGTCAGGGCAGGTTTACCTTCCGTGCCGAAGAAGCGGGAGTGGTAAGGGGATCGGACGGGAGCAGGGCATTCATTATCCCCGCACCCGGGGGGAGTGACCTCGCTGTCAAGGCTGCGGATATCGAAAACTTTCTCCTTTCGAAGGCCGCCATGTTCACTTTCCTCCAGGTAATGGTGCAATCGGTGGGGCTGGAATTCAGGGACGTGGAAAAGCTCTACGTCAGCGGCGCCTTCGGCACCGGCATTAACGCCGACAAGGCGGCCCGGATCGGAATGATACCCGATAAAGACAGGAGCGCCTTCGTCGTGATGGGGAATTCATCGTTGAAAGGGGCGGAAATGCTCCTCCTGAACCGGTTCCTGCTCGCCGATATCGGGCATATCTGCAGGATGCTCACGTATAAGGAAATGAATACGGACGGAGACTTCATGCGGCTCCTGCCAGGCGCCCTGTTCATTCCCCACACCGATCCAGGGGTGTTGAAAGGATAGGGGATAAGCGGCCTAATTCTCCTTTACGGAAACGGAGAGTTCCTCCGCCTCTGTTGCCCTCTTCTCCTCCGGAAGCAATCTCCGTGCACCGATGTACCTTTTCAGGAAATAGGGGCTCTCGAGGCTGTCGATGGTGATTTTTTTCGAGAGGGAGGAGGCATGGATGAAGAGGTTGTTGCCGATGTAGATGCCTACGTGGGAGGGGAATGCAGCGTACGTCCTGAAAAAAACGAGATCACCCGTGGAAAGCTGCTCCCTATGCACGGTTTCTCCCACATGGAACTGCTCCCGGGCACTGCGGGGAAGACCCTGTCCGATGAAACCGTAGACCTTCTGCACGTACCCCGAACAATCGAGTCCGAGGGTGCCATTACCGCCAAATTGATAGGGAAGGTGCAGCATCTTCTTCGCAAAGAGGATGAGGCGTTCCTTGATGCTGAGCTCCGCAAGGATATCTTCGGATTTCGCCATGTCCTTCACTTCCTCGATCTTTGCCGAAGCGATGACAGGGGAGAATTTCCTGTCGAAAGAGAGAGGGAGGGTCTTCTCCTCTTCTTTTTCTTCTGAGGACTTCTTGCTCAGAAGAAGCTTTTGCCCCGGTTTGATGGTCATGTCCGGCAGGCTGTTTATCGCGCGAAGCTCGTCAGCGCTCATCTTGAACCTCTTTGCGATCTTCCCCAGTGAATCCCCCCTCCTGACCGTATAGTAACCGGAGGAACCGGGCCCGGGGATGAGCAGTTTCGTCCCGGCATTCAGGCGGCCTGTTTTGAGACTGTTCGCCTCTTTGAGGTCGGAGAGGGGGATGTTGAAGTGGCGGGCGATGCGGTAGAGGGTATCTCCCCGTTTGACAGTATACGTCGTGGTGGCATGAACGGCTGATGCAAGGAAACAAAAGAGAACGGAAAACA
>JADLDZ010000191.1 GCA_020846375.1 Nitrospirales bacterium
ACGCTCCCCCTGTCCGCCAGCATCGGGATAAGCATCTATCCCGACGACGGAGAGAACAGGGAAAGCCTGCTGAAGAACGCCGATATCGCCATGTACCATGCAAAGGGGCAGGGGGGAAACAAGTACCGGTTCTACAACCCCGCCATGAATGCCGGGACGCTCGAAAGGGTCCTGCTGGAAAACAGCCTGCACCAGGCGCTGGGACGCGGCGAGCTTATGGTGCACTATCAGCCCCAGATTGACATTGAAACACGGAGGATGATCGGTGCGGAGGCCCTGGTGCGCTGGAGGCATCCCGAACTGGGCGTGCTCGATCCGTCGCGGTTTCTCTCCCTTGCCGAGGAGACCGGATCCATTCTCTCCATCGGCGAATGGGTGCTGAAGGAGGCCTGCGCGCAGGGGAAGATGTGGCAGGAGAAGGGATTTCCTCCCCTGCGCATCACGGTAAACTTTTCCGCCCGGCAGTTCCAGCAGCCGGACTTCGTCGAGGAGGTCTTCCGGACACTGCAGGAAACCGGGCTGGACCCGCGCTTCCTCGATCTCGAAATCACCGAAAGCGTCGCGATGAGGAATATAGACTACACCCTCCACACCCTCCAGCGGCTCAAAGAGAGGGGGGTTCATTTTGCAATCGACGACTTCGGCACGGGGTACTCGTCGTTCAGGCATCTGAAGAAGCTCCCTGTCAACAAGATAAAGATAGACCGCTCTTTGATAAAGGGGCTCGTCAGTGACCCGGATGACAAGGCCGTCGTGAATGCGGTGATCGCCATGGCGCACAATATGAAAAAGAGGGTGCTTGCCGAAGGGGTGGAGACCGAGGGGCAGCTGCGGTATCTCCGCACCCGGCATTGCGACGAGATACAGGGTTACCTGGTCAGCAGGCCCCTGCCGGCGGACAATTTCGAGAACCTGCTTCGCACGTATGCCGCGTCTTCCGGCTCCCCTCCCTTGACGGAGAGTGGATGACCTGCAATGGATACGGGAGTGCCCGACCGGCAGGGGCGCTCCTCGCAGGAGCGGCTTTTATCGGTTCCGTGCGGATACCGCTGAAGCGGCGAAGGAGGAGACGAGCCGCACAGCGAGGGTAATCCTGATCTCCCTGCCGACGATCATGGAGCCCAGCTCCTTCGCCTCCTCGAGGGTTATCCCGAAATCATTCCTGTCTATGGTGGTGCTCGCGGTAAGATGCATGGTCAGGCGGTCCGCTTCGGGGTCTTCGTCCGGTCCTTTGTACTGCGCATCGAGGACCGTTTGCCGGGTGATGCCCCGGAGGGTCAGGTTCCCCGTGATACGGGCGCGGTTGCCCTCCTGAAGCTCCATGGCCGTGCTCGCAAAGACGATCGAGGGATAGCGCGCCGTATCGAGGAAATGAGGACCGCGCAGTTGGGTGTCCCGCAGGGCATCCCCTGTCGTGGCGCTGGTGGCGTCTATCTGTGCCTCGACAAAGGATTGGGGTGGATCATCGGGGTCGAGAGAGGCGGAGCCGGTGATCCCGGCGAACCATCCGTGCAGGTGTGCAAAGAGGAGGTAGCGCAGATCGAATTCAGCCCGTGAAGTATTCGAGTCGATGTTCCATGTATCCATGCCTGTTCTCCCTGGGTTAAGCATACTACAAGAACCCTTCCGGGTGCAAAGGGACGCTTTACAGGAGGGAGGGGCGGAAGAGCGGGAATGATTCTCCCTTCCCCTGTGCGGGGAGATACTGCCCTTTTCCGGTCGTGTAAGGGGTCTTTTTTAAAAATACCTGAAAAAAAGATTACTTCCGTAAACTTCCTGTCCGGGACCCCCTCCGCACGATTTTTTCATGGTTTTGATCTAAGTCAAAGGCTTTTTTTTATCACCCCGGTACAATTAAAAAATCGAAGAAGTCGAACCCCGGCTTTTAGCCGGAAGAACTCTTGGATGATGCTAAGGAGGAAACCATGTTTTGTTACCAGTGTGAGCAGGCATCGAAGGGAGAAGGCTGCTCTGCAATCAGCGTGTGCGGCAAGACTCCTGATGTTGCGGCGCTTCAGGATCTCCTGATCCATGCTCTTCAGGGGCTTGCCCTGTATGCGACGGAGGGCCTGAAGGTCGGCGTTCGCGACAGAGAGGCGGGCGTCTTTACCGTGAAGTCACTGTTTTCCACCCTCACCAACGTCAATTTCGATCCTGACGACATTGTCGCCCAGATCAGGGAGTGCGTCGCCCTCAGGGACAGGCTTGCGGCAAAGGTGAGCGCTGCAGGGGGCAATGCCGCATTCTCCGAGGGACCGGCGGTCTTCAAGCCCGAGGCGACCACGGAGGGCCTGGTGAGGCAGGGAGACAAGGTGGGACCCAAGTCGGATATCTCCGTCGATCCCGACATCCTTTCGCTGCAGCATACCGTTCTCTACGGCATCAAAGGCGTCGCCGCCTATGCGGACCATTCGAGAATCCTCGGGAAGGAAGACGACGCTGTCTACGATTTCATGCACGAGGCCCTTGCCGCGATGACGAGAAGGGATCTGTCCCTGAACGACTGGGTGGGGCTCGCTCTCAAGTGCGGCGAGATCAACCTCAAGGCGATGGAGACCCTCGATGCGGCGAACACCGGCGCCTACGGACATCCCGTGCCCACCCCCGTTCCCCTGGGTGTGAAGAAGGGCAAGGCGATCCTGGTATCGGGCCATGATCTCAAGGACCTCGAAGAAATCCTCAAGCAGAGCGAGGGCAAGGGCGTCAATGTTTACACCCACGGCGAAA
>JADLDZ010000192.1 GCA_020846375.1 Nitrospirales bacterium
CTCTTCGACATCCAGGTCCCGGAAAGGGCGAAGTTTATCAGGACCATCATGTGCGAGATGACCCGGATCAGCAGCCATATCATCGGGGTCGCCACCCATGCCCTGGATATCGGCGCCATGACCCTTTTCCTCTACTCCTTCCGTGACAGGGAGACGCTGCTGGACCTCTTCGAGATGACCTGCGGGGCGCGCCTTACGGTCAGCTACCCTCGCATCGGCGGCGTCAGGAACGATGTGAGCCAGGAGTTCCTCGACAAACTGTACGCCTTCACCGAAGAGTTCCCGAAGACCATCGAGAGGGAGTACGAGACTCTGCTGAACGAGAACAGGATCTGGCTGCAGCGGACAAAGGGGATCGGGGTGATCAGCGCGGAGGACGCCATCAACTGGGGGCTGACCGGCCCGACCCTGAGGGGTTCGGGAGTCCCCTACGATATCAGGAAGGTGGCCCCCTATGACGCCTACGACCAGGTGGAGTTCGATGTCCCGGTGGGGAAAAACGGTGACGTGTATGACCGCTACCTCTGCAGGATGGAGGAGCTGAAGCAGTCCAACCGGATCATCAGGCAATGTATCGAAAAGATGCCCAGGGGTCCGATCATGGCCCCCGATGCTCCGAAATTCACCCTCCCGCCCAAAGACAGAGTCCTTACGGACATGGAGTCCCTCATCCACCAGTTCGTCCTGATCACCAAGGGTCCCATCGCTTCTCCCGACGGGGAAATCTATGCTGCAACGGAGGTCCCGAAAGGGGAGCTGGGCTTCTACTTCGTGGCCGACGGGAGCGGCAGGCCGTACCGGATGCGGCTGCGCGCGCCCTCCTTCGTCCACGTCTCCGTCCTGCCGAAGCTCTGCGAGAACGCCCTGTTGGCCGATGTCATTGCAAATATAGGTACTATCGATATAGTGCTCGGAGAATGCGACAGGTGAGGATACCATAATGCTCAATGAAAAGCTTGTAGCGGAAATCAACCGACTCAGGAGCAAGTACAAGGATGCGCGGTCCTGCCTCCTGCCCTCCCTTTACGTGGTCCAGAGGGAAGAGGGGTGGATCACTCCCGACGCCATGACGGCGGTGGGGGAGCTGCTCAATGTCCCGAAGGCGACGGTGAAGGGCGTGGCAACCTTCTATTCCATGTACCGCCACAAGCCTATGGGCAGGCATCTCATCCAGTTATGCACCAATGTGGCCTGCATGCTCATGGGGGCGGAGAGCCTGGTGGACCTCCTGAAGGAAAAATACGGGCTGACCCCCAACGGCACCTCTCCCGACGGGAGGTTCTCCCTGGTGATCATGGAATGCATCGGGGCATGCGGCACGGCGCCGGCGATGCTGGTCGATACCGATTTCCATGACAGTCTTAACGATAAAAACATCCTTGAGATACTGGAGAGCTATCAATAGCCATGGAAAAATATCTGTTGAGAAACATCGACAACCCCGACTCGGCGCACCTCGTTGAATATGTGAAGGCCGGCGGGTACAAGGCCCTTGCCAAAGCCCTGGAGATGAAGCCTGCCGATATCATCGGCGAGGTGAAGAACTCCGGGCTCAGGGGCAGGGGCGGCGCCGGGTTCCCCACCGGGATGAAATGGTCCTTTGCCGCTGCGGACCCGAAGAGGCCGAAGTACCTCCTCTGCAACGCGGATGAGGGGGAGCCGGGGACGTTCAAGGACAGGCCCCTCCTCGAAAAGAACCCCCACCTGCTCATCGAGGGGATGGTGATCTCCGGGTATGCCCTCGGCGCCGAGTACGGTTACATCTATCTCCGCGGCGAGTACCCGGCAGCAAAGGACATCCTCGAAGGCGCCCTCCGGCAGGCGCATGAGAAGGGGTATCTCGGGGACAACGTGCTGGGCAAGGGCGTTGCCTTCCACCTCTCCGTCCACCAGGGCGCGGGCGCATACATCTGCGGTGAGGAGACCGCCCTGATCGACTCCCTGGAGGGGAAGAGGGGGCAGCCGAGGATCAAGCCTCCCTTCCCGGTGAACGAGGGCTATCTCTCGAAGCCGACCGTGGTGAACAACGTCGAAACATTTGCGAATATCCCGTACATAATCGAAATCGGGGCGGATGCCTATTCCAAGATCGGAAGCGCCGAGTGCCCCGGCCCGAAGCTCTACTCGGTGAGCGGGCATGTAAAGAAGCCGGGGGTGTACGAGCTCCCCATGGGGGTGACCCTTCGGGAGATCATTTATGTTCATTGCGGCGGCATCGCCGGGGACAGGAAGCTGAAAGCGGTGATACCGGGCGGCATTTCGACCCCCGTCCTCCCTGCGGACAAGATCGACTGCCCCATGGATTTCGCCTCCATGCCCAAACACGGGAGCATGCTCGGATCGGGAGCGGTCATGGTCTTTGACGAGACCGTCGACCTGGTGAAGGTCTGTCTCCGGGCGACGAAATTCTTCGAGCATGAGTCCTGCGGCAAGTGCACCCCGTGCAGGGAGGGGGTCGGATGGATGCGCTCCATCCTCGAGAGGATCGTAAAAGGCGCGGGAACCGGGGGAGACATCGAACTCCTCCTGGAGGTGGCGAAAAATATCGCCGGGAAGACCTTCTGTCCCCTGGGGGACGGGGCTGCCTCGGTGGTGCAGCACTTCATAAAACACTTCAGGAATGAGTTCGAGGAACACATCGAGAAGAGCAAGGTGGGGGCCAGCGCATGATTACAGTAACCATTAACGGGAAAAAGCTGCTGTTGGAGAAGCCGGTCACCATCCTTGATGCGGCGAAGAGGGCCGGCATCCATATACCGACACTCTGCCACCATGAGATTCTCGAGGCCTTCGGCGGATGCCGACTCTGCCTCGTCGAGATCGAGAAGGTGCCGCGGCTCCAGACCTCCTGCACGATGAACGTGACCGACGGGATGGTGGTCTGGACCGAGACGGAAAAGGTTGTCGAGGCACGGAAAGCCATGCTGGAGTTCCTGCTCATCAACCACGCCCTCGACTGCCCCTATTGCGACAAGGCGGGGGAGTGCGATCTCCAGGACCTCTCGATGAAGTACGGCCCCGCCGCGGGGCGCTTTGCCGAGGGGAAGAGGAAGCACCCGGAGAGCTACGACGACCCCATCATCGTCCGGAACATGGAGCGGTGCATCTCCTGCACACGGTGCGTCAGGATGTGCGAGAGGGTGCAGGGCGACTCCGCCATCTCCATGGTGAACCGGACGAGCAAGACCTTTGTAGAACCCTTCTCCGGGGGGCGTTACAACTGCGAATACTGCGGGAACTGTCTTACGGTCTGCCCGGTCGGCGCCATCATGTCGCGCCTCCATAAGCACACGTACCGCCCATGGTACATAGAAAAAGAGGTGAATACCGTCTGTTCCTATTGCGGCGTGGGCTGCTCCCTGACCGCCCAGGTGCGGGGCGATTCCATCGTCCGGGTGGTGCCGGAGATGGAGAAGGGCCTGAACAAGGGTCTCCTGTGCAACAGGGGGCGCTTCGGATACGACTATGTCACCAGTCCCCAGAGGCTGAAGACTCCCCTGATCCGGAAAGAGGGAGAGCTGCAGCAGGCCACCTGGAGCGAGGCTTTTGCCTTCATCGCCCAAAAACTGAAGGAGATCAAGGAAAAAGAAGGCGGCAGCGCTATCGCCGGCATCGCATCGGCGCGCTGCACCAACGAGGACAACTATGTATTCCAGAAGTTCCTGCGGGTGGTGCTCGGCAGCAATAACATCGACTCTGTCGCGGGCTTTGCCTTCGCCCCTGCGCAGCGATTCTTCGAAAACATCTTCGGGCAGGGCGTTACCGCGAACCCCCTTCACGGCATTTCCCGCTCGGACGGCATCTTCATCACGGGGGCCGACCCCACTACGGTGAATCCGATCCTGGGCCTCCAGGTGAGGGGAGCGTCGCGCAAGCGCGTTCCGGTGGTGACCCTGGGCCATATGCCCGGACTGGTGCGCTTTGCGACGCAGAGGCTGGTCCCCCAGCCTCTTACCGATACGGCGGTGCTCGCCGCCCTGGTGACCGAACTGATAAAGAGAAGACCCCTTTCCGGGGAAAAGCCCGCCTTTGAAGAGATCATCGGAAAAATCCCTCCCGTTTCTCTAAAGGACGCGGAAGAAAGGAGCGGCATCCCGGCGGGAGAGATCGGCGGATGCGCGGAGATTCTCTCGGGGATGACCAATCCCGCCCTGATCATCGGGAGGGACAGCGTACAGAGCTCCCGGGGGCAGGAGAACCTGCTGCTGCTCGCCGCCCTGACCTACCTCCTGAACGGGCGCATCTATCTCCTCTCGGAGCTTCCCAATGAACAGGGTCTTGTGGATATGGGGTGCCTGCCCGACATGCTCCCCGGCGGCAGGCCGCTGGCGGTGGAGAGCTTCAGGAAGCGGTACGGGGAGTTCTTCTCGACGGAAATACCGGCCGCTCCCGGGCTGAGCCTCATGGAGAGCATCGAGGGGGCGAAGGCGGGGAAGATCAAAGCCCTGTATATCATGGGTGAGAATGTCGCCTACAACGTCCCCGACACCGCGTTTGTGAAAGAGGCCCTTTCCAGCCTGGAATTCATCGTGGTGCAGGATATCTTTCTCAACGAGACGGCACGACTTGCCCATGTGGTGCTCCCCACCCTCGCCTGGTCGGAGAAAGAGGGTTCCTACACCAACCTCGAGCGCAGGCTGCAGCATGTGAGGAAGGCGGTGGAGGGTGCCCGGAGCAGCGGAAGCATGGAGGACTGGCGGATCATCGCCGAGATAAGCAGGATGCTCGGCACCGAAATGAAATACAGCGATGCCGGGGACATTCTGGCGGAAATAGCGAAAGTCTCTCCCCTGCACAAGGGGATTACCTATGGAGACATGGACGCGGGAGAGTTCCTGTGGCCGTACAAGGGAGAGCCGCTGCGCCATGATGTGAGCATCGCGGGCATCGAAATTCCGGAGGCGGGCTCTCTTCTGAAGAAGCCGGAAAAGGAGGCCTTGTATGTCGGCATCGAAAGGCCCCTCTTCCATTCGGCGACCCAGAGCAGGAGCTCCTCCGCCCTGAACAGCATTCTTCCGGAGCCGTACGTACGCCTGAGCAGGGCGCTTGCGCAGCGGATGTCCATCGCGGACGGCGATTCCGTGGCGGTCTCCACGTCGGCGGGCACGGTAGAGCTGCCCGCGCTGCTGGACCCCGATATGCCCGAAGGCATGGTCCTGGTGGCGAACAACTTTGCGGACAGGGGGGTATTCAGGGTGATGTCGTGGAGGATGCATGCGGCAACGAAGTCGCCGGTCCTTGATGGGATGGAGGCGACGCTCAGGAAGATCGACAGGAAGACAGCGGAGGTGTCAGGGTGAATATTTTCGGGTTTTCGGTGCCTGCCGGGTATGAATTCATCATAAATCTCGTGATCCTCCTGATCAAGATAGGGATCGTTGTGGGGATCACGATGCTGCATGTGCTCTACGCCACCTACTTCGAGAGGAAGGTCATCGGACATATGCAAATACGCCTCGGCCCCATGAGGACGGGGTTCCACGGGTTCCTGCAGCCCGTTGCGGACGGCCTGAAGCTGTTCTTCAAGGAGGATATCATCCCGGCGCAGGCGGACCGCACGGTCTTTAAAATCGCACCGGTCATCTTCGTATTCGCCGCCCTGAGCTCCCTCGCGGTCGTCCCCTTCTTCGACGGGTTCGTCATAGCGAATGTCAATATAGCACTGCTGTATGTCCTTGCCATGTCCTCCCTGGGCGCCTATGGGGTGATCATGGCGGGCTGGGCGTCCAACTCGAAGTATTCGTTCCTCGGCGGGCTGCGCTCCTCGGCGCAGGTAATCAGCTATGAGGTCGCCCTCGGGCTGAGCCTGGTCGGCGTCATGCTCATGGCGGGCTCCCTGAACCTCTCCGAGATCGTGAGCGCTCAGCAGCAGCACTGGTACGGTATGTTCCTGTTCCCGCAGTGCATCGGATATTTCGTTTTCATGGTATCGGCTTTTGCCGAGACCAACAGGACTCCCTTCGATCTGCCCGAAGCGGAAAGCGAGCTGGTGGCGGGCTATTTCGTGGAATACAGCGGCATGCGGTTCGCCCTCTACTACGCCGGAGAATATATCGGCATGATCGTCATGTCCTCCATCGCGGTGCTGTGCTATTGGGGAGGGTGGACGCTTCCCCCTTTCCTGCTGAAGGCGCTCCCCTTCCTGGCGGTGGTGCCCGGCATCGTCTGGTTCCTGCTGAAAGTGTACTTCCACATCTTCCTGTATTACTGGGTCAGGGCCACCGTACCGCGGTACCGGTATGACCAGTTGATGGGGCTGGGCTGGAAGGTGATGATCCCCCTGGCACTGGCGAACATCGTAGTAACTTCCGTCGTCAGGTACATTGTCCCTTAAGTGAAATGACAGGGAGAGGATGCGGGCCTGCCTGCACCGCCACCCATAACCACTAACCATGAGAGGTACGTTATGTCGATAAAGCAGATAGCGAAAAAGGTATTCATGCTCGAGATACTGAAGGGGATGGCGCTGACCCTGCGGATGATGTTCTCCCCCGCGGTGACCCGGCAGTACCCCGAAGAGAAGAGGCCCTCCATGCCCGGGTTCAGGGGTCTGCACGCCCTCGTGCGGAAGGAGGACGGGACCGCCAAGTGCGTTGGATGCGGCTTATGCGCGGCGGTCTGTCCCTCGAAGTGCATTGCCGTGTATACCAGCGAAGGGGCCGACCATACGAAAGTGGTGGACCGGTACGAAATAGAGGTGCTGCGGTGCGTCTACTGCGCCTTCTGCGTCGAGGCCTGTCCCTTCGGCGCAGTGGTGCTCACCGGGCATTACGAGTACAGCGACTACGGGCGCGAGCCCCTCTTCATGACCAAGGAAAAGCTCCTCTCCAACTGGGACAACTTCATGGCCGGCACCAAGGGAGAAGAATACTTCAGGAAGTTCTGGAGACCCCTGGCGGAAGACTACGCTGCCCATGAGGACCAGGCGGTCTTCAGGGGAAAGAAAACCGCTGTGGAAGCCTCTTCAGAGGGGAAGAAAGCACTGAGCATAGAGGGGAGTGGAAATGCTGCCTAAGATCTTCTTCGGATATTTCGCCGTCGTCATGGTAGTGCTGTCTCTGTTGATCGTAACGAGGAAGAATCCGGTGCACAGTGTGCTCTGGATGCTTGCATTGTTCTTCCATATCGCCGGCCTTTACCTCTTCCTGAATGCCGAGTTCCTGGCTGCCGTGCAGGTTATCCTGTATGCGGGGGCCATCCTGGTCCTGTTCCTCTTCGTCGTCATGATGCTGAACCTCAAGGAGGAGGTCATGGGGGAGCGCTTCGGGAAGGAGTGGCCCGTCGGCATCTCTATCGGCGCGTTCATCCTCGTGCTTTTTTTCTTTACTATCAATAAGTTTTCACAGGGGCCCACAGGGCAGTACACTATCGAAAGGATCAAGGCGGAAACCCACACGAAGGCCATCGGGTCGGTGCTCTATACCGAGTTCCTCCTGCCTTTTGAAATCGCGTCGCTTATCCTGCTGATCGCCATTGTGGGGGCGATCGTACTGGCGAAAAAGACCAAGTAGGGAGTGAAAGGGAAAGGAAGGAGGGTCAATGGTACCTTTGGAATGGTATATAGGGTTGAGCACCGTACTCTTCGTTATCGGGGTCGTCGGCTTTTTGATCAGGAGGAATATCCTCATCATGCTCATGTCCATCGAGCTGATGCTGAACTCGGTCAATATCAGCCTCGTCGCCTTCAGCCACTACCTGCAGGACCTGCGCGGGCAGGTGCTCGTGTTCTTCATCATCACGGTGGCGGCGGCGGAGGCGGCCATCGGGCTGGCGATTCTGATCTCGCTGTTCAGGAACAAGGAAGCAGTCCATACTGACGAAATGACAGAGATGAAAGGGTAACCGAAAATGGATATGTATGTCTTGATTCCCCTCTTGCCGCTCGCGGCGTTTGTCATCAATATTCTCCTCGGAAAGATCATCATCAAGGACAAGGCCCACTGGGTGGCCATCCCCGCGGTGGCCGGCTCCTTCACTCTGGCCATACGGACCTTCCTGGAAGTGATGGACGGAAAGGTGATCAACCAGGATATCTACAGCTGGATCGTCTCCGGCAGCTTCAAGGCCACTGTCGGCTTCCTCATCGACCCGCTGTCCGCCGTCATGCTCCTCGTGGTGACCAGCATAAGCCTCCTGGTCCATATCTATTCGGTGGGGTACATGCACGGGGACAAGGGGTACTACCGGTTCTTCTCCTACCTGAGCCTCTTCACCTTTTCCATGCTGATGCTGGTGCTGGGGAACAACCTCCTCCAGCTCTATTTCGGGTGGGAGGCGGTCGGGCTCTGCTCCTACTTCCTCATCGGCTTCTGGTACGAAAAGAAGAGCGCTGCGGATGCCGGGAAGAAGGCCTTCATCGTCAACCGCTTCGGTGACTTCGGTTTCGGACTGGGAGTTATCCTGATTTTCCTGTATATCGGCAGCATCCACTATGCCGATATCTTCGGCAAGGTCGGAGCGCTGCAGGGCAAGACAATCTACATGCTGGGGTATGAGGTGGACCTCATCAGTCTCATCGCGCTCCTGCTCTTCTGCGGTGCGGTGGGGAAATCGGCGCAGATCCCCCTGCACGTGTGGCTCCCGGATGCCATGGAAGGCCCCACCCCGGTGAGCGCCCTGATCCATGCCGCGACAATGGTCACCGCCGGCGTTTTCATGGTGGCGCGGTTCAACCCGGTGTTCACTCTCTCCCCCGTCGCCATGGCGGTGGTGGCCCTGACCGGTGCCATAACGAGTCTCTTCGCCGCGACCATCGCCCTGGTGCAGAACGATATCAAGAGGATCGTCGCCTATTCGACCGTCAGCCAGCTCGGCTACATGTTCCTCGCCTGCGGAGTGGGTGCGTACGGGGCGGGCGTCTTCCACCTGTACACTCATGCGTACTTCAAGGCCCTCCTTTTCCTGGGCGCGGGCAG
>JADLDZ010000193.1 GCA_020846375.1 Nitrospirales bacterium
GCAGGTCCGCTGTCCCCGCTGCGCAGCCGACGAGGTGAAAAAAAAGCTCTCCTCCTTCGGCATGAGCGGGGTCGAGCGCCGGACATCCTCGAAATGCTCCTCCTGCAGTTCCGGCTCCTGCAGTTCGTGCAGATAGGATATCGTCAGTCCCGGGGAAAAAGCAATGGGAGCCGGAGAAGTCAACAGAGAAGACGGATTTGAAGAGGAAATCGGGGTAAGGGAACGGCAGAAGACGAAGAAACCGCCTCTCTACCGGGTCTTCCTCCTGAACGACGACTACACCACCATGGACTTCGTGATCCATATCCTTGAACATATTTTCAAGAAGTCTCCCGTGGAGGCGACCCGGATCATGCTCCATGTCCATAAGAACGGCAGGGGGTTGGCAGGGGTGTATACCCGGGATATCGCGGAAACGAAGATCGCCGAGGTGCACGGTCTTGCACGGAAGAGCAGCTTCCCGCTGCAATGCACCATGGAGAAAGAATGATCAACAAAGAGCTTGAGCTGACCATAGAGGCCACCATCCGGGACGCGCGGGCCCGGAAGCACGAATACCTCACGGCAGAACACCTCCTTTTCTCCCTCCTCCATGACGAGTGGGGCAGGGAGATCATCGAGAGCTGCGGTGGGCGCATCGAGAAAATCAAGGACTCGCTGGAGGGCTTCTTCGATGACGGCATCCCCAGGTTCCCCGGGAATGCCGAGGGGTATCCGCACACCACCATCGGCTTCCAGAGGGTGATCCAGAGGGCGCTGCACCACATCCAGTCTGCGGGGAAAGAGGAGGCGGATGCAGGCGACCTGCTCGCCTCCCTCTTCATGGAGGAGGATTCTCCCGCCGTGCACTTTCTCGAAGCGGAGGGAATCACCCGGCTCGATGTGCTGAATTTCGTGTCCCACGGCATTTCGAAAGCTGTCGGAGAGCCGCTGCAGGAGGGGGACGAGGAGGAAGCTTCCCCTGAGGAGAGGCAGTCCCCCCTCAAGGACCCACTGAAGCTCTTTACCGTGGACCTGGTGGAGAGAGCGGCCGCCGGGGGTATCGATCCCCTGGTGGGGCGCGATGCGGAAGTGGAGCGGACCATCCAGGTGCTCTGCAGGAGGAGAAAGAACAATATCATCTTCGTCGGGGAGCCGGGGGTGGGAAAGACCGCCATCGTGGAAGGGCTCGCCCTGAAGGTCCACAAGGAGCAGGTGCCGGGCATCCTGAAGAAGGCCCGGATCTTCTCCCTCGATATGGGGGGCCTCCTGGCGGGAACCAAGTACCGGGGTGACTTCGAGGCGCGGCTGAAAGCGACCCTGCGCAGCATCGAGAAGATACCGGATGCCCTTCTCTTCATCGACGAGATCCACACCATCGTGGGGGCGGGCGCCACCAGCGGCGGCTCCATGGATGCCTCCAATATCCTGAAGCCCCTGTTGAATTCGGGGAAGATCCGCTGCATCGGAGCGACGACCTATGAGGAATACAAGAACCACTTCGAGAAGGACCGCGCCCTCTCGCGGAGGTTTCAGAAAGTCGAGATCCGAGAGCCCGACAGGGAAGAGACGGTCCATATTCTCGACGGGTTGAAGTCCTATTACGAGGAGTTCCACGGGGTGACGTACACGCGGAGCGCCTTGCGGGCTGCAGCAGAGCTTTCCGCGAAATACATCAACGACCGGTATCTGCCGGACAAGGCGATCGATGTGATCGACGAGGCAGGGGCCGTGCTGAAGCTCTCCCCTTCAGGCGGAACCAGGAGGACGGTGGGGGTTCCCGAAGTGGAAAAAGTGGTGGCGAAGATCGCCAAAATCCCCTCGCGCACCATTTCCGCTTCCGATATGGACAGGCTCAGGCGGCTCGAGGACGAGCTGAAGAGCACCGTTTTCGGGCAGGACAGCGCGATCCATTCCCTGGTCTCCGCCATCAAACGGGCGCGGGCGGGGCTGGGCTCCCCCGACAAGCCCATCGGCTCATTTCTCTTTACCGGGCCCACCGGGGTCGGGAAAACCGAGGTGTCGAAACAACTGGCGTCGGTGCTGGGGGTCCAGTTCCTCCGCTTCGATATGAGCGAATATATGGAAAAGCATACCGTGGCGCGCCTCATCGGAGCGCCCCCCGGTTATGTGGGGTTCGACCAGGGGGGGCTGCTTACGGACGCCATCCGAAAACACCCATACAGCGTATTACTCCTGGACGAGATCGAGAAGGCGCACCCCGATATCTTCAGCGTTCTTCTCCAGGTCATGGATTACGCCACCCTGACCGACAATAACGGCAAGAAAGCGGACTTCAGGAACGTGATCCTGATCATGACCTCCAACGCGGGGGCGAAGGATATGTCCCGGAGCGTGGTCGGGTTCGGGGACCGGAGCCGGGACGCCCAGGCAAAGGGGAAAGATGCGGTCACCCGGCTCTTCAACCCCGAGTTCAGAAACCGCCTCGACGGAATCATTGCATTCAACCCCGTCACCCCGGAGATCATGCGGAGGATCGTGGACAAGTTCATCAGCGAGCTCCAGGGGCAGCTCGGGCGGAAGAAAGTGAAGATCGTCCTGTCCGGCGACGCCGCCGGATGGCTTGCGGAAAAAGGGTACGACCCCCTCTTCGGCGCACGGCCCCTCGCGCGGATCATCCAGGAAGAGATCAAGGATACCCTTTCCGAGGAGATGCTCTTCGGAAAGTTGAAGAAGGGGGGAAAGGTGTCCGTCGGAAGGGAGCAGAACGCGCTGACATTCGACTATCTGCCCCAGTAAATCCCTCCATGCCTGTTTTCAAGCTTACCCGCACACTCGCCTTTCCTCCTCCCGACCTCGCAGAGCCGGATGGGCTCCTCGCCGTCGGAGGAGACCTGAGCGAGAGCCGCCTTCTCCTCGCCTACTCCATGGGGATATTCCCCTGGTATTCCGAAGGATATCCCCTTCTGTGGTGGTCTCCGTCCCCCCGCCTCGTCCTGATCCCGGAGGAGCTGAAGGTGTCGAGAAGCCTGCGGCAGGTCATCAGGAAGGGGGTTTTCACCGTAACGATGGACACCGCTTTCGATCAGGTTATCGGGCAGTGTGCGGAGATTTCCCGTAAAAGGGAAAAGGGCACCTGGATCACGGATGCCATGCGCGAGGCCTATATCCGCCTGCACCGGTCGGGCTACGCCCACTCCGTGGAAAGCTGGCAGGAGGGGGAGCTGGCGGGGGGCCTCTACGGAATATCCCTGGGGAGCGCCTTTTTCGGTGAATCCATGTTCGCCCGGAAGAGCAACGCGTCGAAGGTGGCCCTGGCAGCGCTGGTGCGGTATCTTGCGGAGCGGGGATGCACTCTTATCGACTGTCAGGTCACCACGGAACACCTGCTCAGCCTGGGGGCACGGGAGGTACCGCGCCCCGAATTCCTGCTGATGCTGCAAAAAGCCCTTGCCGCGCCGATGCGAAAGGGAAAGGGGGAGGACACCGTTATTCGGGGTATTTGAACGGGTTCGCTCTCAGAATCCTGTCCAGCCTGAGGGGCCGCCCCTGCATCACGAAGATCGCCATCCCCCTCTCCTCCGTGACTCTATCGCTCCGCAGCCAGTGGCCGCTCCACTGTACATTCATATGCACCGTTCCCTCCTCGATCTCCACCCATATGGGATTGAACGAGAGCCGGGCGGTATCGAAGGGTCGCATTACTCCTGCCACCTCTCTGAAACCCTCCGGGGTGGTATTCTTTTCGATGATACTCGTATTCTTCTTCAGGTAAGCCTCCCTGAGTGTCTCTGCGAGGGCAAAGGCCTCCTTTGCAGTTTTCGAATCTGCCGACTCCCTCTTTACCGCTTTCTTTCCCCCGCAGGAGACGACGAGGGTGAGCACAAGAAACGCACAGAACAAAAGTCTTTTCATTCCGGACCTCCACCGTTAGTAGCAATAGGTCGCATACGCAAAGTGTATCTACTGCGGCCGGCTGCAGAGCCTCTGGACTGTGTTGTCCCGGGCACATCGTCCTCGATGTAGCTCTGCTACGCCTCCGGGCGCTGTACCCGTGACGCCTTGCCCAGGGACTCTTCGCTCGGCCTCGTGACGAGACACCTTGCGTACACGACCTACGCAGAATTATACAGGGAAAAACGGGGAGAGGTAAAGGCAGGGTAAAACAGGGTAAGGCAGAGTGAGACAGAATACGACAGAAAAGAGAAAACAGCAGTTCCCTGTCTTCCTCTGCCTTACTCTGCTTCTCCCTGTCTCACTCTGTCTTTTTCTGTTATCATACCCCTATGAAGGTTGTTGCACAGAACAGGAAAGC
>JADLDZ010000194.1 GCA_020846375.1 Nitrospirales bacterium
AAGCCAAACGGTACAAGAGAATAGAGCTGCTTTACCTGCTCGGCAAGCAGCTCCTCCTGCCGGACATCCCGGTTGTCGGCAAGGGCGCGATCGATAGCATATCCGTTCCCCATCGTGCGTGCGCCATTCCTCCTGAATAGTTTCGTAGGATCCCACTGCCTGCCTCTCATTGTACTTAAATTTTTTTTCAAAGCAAAGTAAATTCTTTACCGTCGTTCCGGCGCAGACCGGCTCTTCGGAGGAAAAGAGCCCGCGCCCTTGCTACCACTTTTTTCTCTTCATCATTTATAATAGGCAAATTTCACTGGAAAGGATTTTGATCATGATTGCGGCAACACACTCCCCGGACATCAGTTCTCTGAAAGAGCAGGCGCGCCGGGTCCGGATAGAAATTCTGAAAATGCTCACCGCTTCCGGGTCCGGCCATACAGGCGGCTCCCTTTCTGCGGCCGACCTGGTCACCGCCCTCTATTTTTACAAAATGAAGCACCGCCCCCGGGAGCCCCGGTGGTCCGAAAGGGACAGGTTCATCCTCTCGAAGGGGCATGCGGCCCCCGTCCTCTATGCAGCCCTCGCCCTCACCGGGTACTTCGACAGGTCTCTGCTCAAGGACCTCAGGAAGGTCGGATGCCCCCTCCAGGGCCACCCCTCGTCCAAACTGCTGCCGGGAGTCGAAGTCTCCACCGGCTCACTGGGCCAGGGCCTTTCCATCGCAAACGGTATTGCCCTTGGACTGCGGCTCGACAGGAGCCCCGCACGGGTCTACTGCCTCCTCGGCGACGGGGAGATCCAGGAGGGACAGGTATGGGAAGCCGCCATGTCGGCGGGGCATTACTGCATCGACAACCTCTGCGCCCTTGTCGATCTGAACGGACTGCAGATAGACGGACGGTGCGAGGATATCATGAAAGTAGAGCCGGTCGCGGACAAATGGAGGGCGTTCAACTGGAATGTCCTCCCCCTCGACGGCCATAGCATGGAAGAAATCACCGACGCCCTGGACCAGGCGGAAAAGATAAAAGGAAAGCCCACCGTCCTCCTCGCAAAGACAATCAAAAGCAAAGGGGTCTCCTTCTTCGAGAACAAGGCGGAATACCACGGGATCACCCCCACGCACGAGGAACTGGAAAGGGCGCTGAAGGAGCTGGGAGAGAATGGGAAGTAGAGAAGAGCCGTCGGTTATCAGCGCACAACAGGCAGTAGGGGGAGCCGCGGGGGCCGCCGTGCATTTCGCGGGACAGGCGGTCGCCACACGGGATGCGTACGGGGCGGCCCTCCTCGAACTGGGGAAACGGGATCCCCGGGTGGTCGTCCTCGACGCGGACCTTTCGGGCTCCACGAAAACCGCAAAATTCGCCAAGGCCTTTCCCGGAAGATTCTTCAATATGGGAATCGCGGAGCAGGACCTCGTGGGGACCGCGGGGGGCCTGGCCCTGACCGGGAAGATCCCCTTCGCCTCCACCTTCGCCATCTTTGCGACAGGGAGGGCGTGGGAGCAGATCCGGCAGACCCTCTGCTACTCCCACCTCAATGTCAAGCTGGTCGCCACCCACGCCGGGATAACGGTGGGGGAGGACGGGGCATCCCACGAGGCGCTGGAGGACATCACCCTTACCCGGGTCATCCCCGGCATGACTGTCATCGTCCCTGCAGACGGCTACGAGACGCAGCAGGTCATCGACGCGATGCCCGGGTATGAGGGACCGGTCTATGTCCGGCTCGGCAGGGCGAAAGTGCCGCCGGTCATGCCGGAAGAGTACCGGTTCCGGATCGGGAAGGCCTATGTCTTCTCCCTCGGCCGCGACGTTACCTTTGTTGCTGCGGGCATCATGGTCGCCAAGGCCCTGGAGGCGCGGGATATTCTGTCAAAGCAGGGGATCGATGCCGGGGTCATCAACATGTCCACGATCAAGCCGCTCGACACGGATGCCCTCCTCGGGGCGGCACGAAAGTCACGGCTCATCGTCACCGCCGAAGAGCATTCCATCGTCGGCGGCCTCGGCGGGGCCGTGGCCGAATTCCTCGCAGAGGCCCATCCCCTGCCGGTGCGGAGGGTGGGCGTGCAGGACACCTTCGGGTGCTCCGGTTCCCCCGACGAGCTCCTGAAGCTCTTCGGGCTCACCGTGGAAAACCTGGTAGAAACAGTGACCGGATTTATGAGGTCGGCCTGAGGGAAGCACCCGCCCTCTCCCCGGCAACCTGCCATAAACCGCGACGTCCGGAGCATTATGATAACGTTTCAAAGCGTCTCGAAATATTACGAGTATCACACTGTCCTGCGGAACATCACTCTCACCGTGCCGAAAGGGGAAATGGCCTTTGTTACGGGACCCAGCGGGGCCGGAAAATCCACCTTTCTCAAGCTCATGTACCTCGCGGAAACGCCCGATGAGGGGGATATCTCCATCGACACTCTTCACCTCGCCTCCCTGAAGCCGTCACAGGTTCCGCTCCTCCGGCGCAGGATCGGCGTCGTGTTCCAGGATTTCAAGCTGATCAACAACCTGACCGTCTTCGATAATGTCGCTCTCGCCCTGAGGATTCGCAAGGTGGCGGAGAGGGAGATACGGAGCCACGTCTCCGAAGCGCTCAAGAAGGTGAACCTGCGCAACCTGGCGGACAGCTATCCGAAAAGCCTTTCCGGGGGAGAGCAGCAGAGGGTCTCCATCGCGCGGGCGATCGTGGCGGACCCGCTGGTGCTGCTCGCGGACGAGCCTACCGGGAACCTGGATCCCTCTACCGCTCTGGACATATTGAAGCTGTTCCGCGACATCAACATACAGGGCACCACGATCCTCATCGCAACCCATAACAGGGAACTGCTCCGGGGCACTGACAAGCGCGTATTGAAGCTGGACGGCGGCGGTCTGAGCGAAGAGAGGGGGATCTGACATGTCATATCCGTTCCGGTCGGCCTTCCAGAGCCTCTGCAGGGAGAAATGGATCAATATCCTCTCCGTTTTTACCGTCGCATCGAGCCTCCTCATCGTCACCCTGACCCTCTTTTTCCTGTACAATCTCGAGCTGTTCTCCAACCGCCTCCCGGAGCGCTTCTCCATGATGGTCTCCATGAAAGACAGCCTCTCCGACGAGGAGGCCCTCCAGGTGCTCAGGACCCTCCAGAAGAGACCGGAGGTGGCGGGGGCGGCCTATATCTCGAAGGAGAGCGCACTGAAGGAATTGAAGCAGACGCTCAAGGACGCGCCTCATGTCCTCGATGGACTTGACGAAAACCCCCTCTCCTCTTCCGTCGAGCTGAAGCTGAAAAGGGACTTCGTGACCGCCGCCACCGCAGCCCGGATCTCCGAAGAGATCAGGAAGTTGCCGGGAGTCGAGTCGGTCTACTACGGAGAGAAGATAGCGGAAG
>JADLDZ010000195.1 GCA_020846375.1 Nitrospirales bacterium
CTCCTTGATGAGCTTCCGCAATTGCTCAGCCCGGTACCGGCCCTTCTCGGGGTCGGTCTCGGGCAGGATAATGACGAACTCTTCTCCTCCGTACCGGCAGGCATAGTCCTCTTCCCTGATATTCCTCTTCAGGAAGAAGCCCATTTCCCGGAGGAGCATATCGCCCGCCTTATGTCCATAGATGTCGTTGAAGGTCTTGAAGTGGTCGATATCGAGCATGATGATTCCCAGCGTCTGCCCCTTCCGTGCCATGCGGTGCAACTCCCTTTCCAGCAGCTCGTCCATGGAGCGCCGGTTGCAAAGGCCCGTGAGAGCATCATGGGTGGATTGCCGGAAGAGCGTCTCGCGCAGTCTGAAGTTCGCCAGTGATAACGCGATACTCTCAGCCACCGCCTCTACCAGCCTCTCCATGGCTTTCTTTCTCTCCCGCATCCCTTCGTGCGAGCGGAGCCACTGCGCACCAAAACGTACATGCAACAGCCCCATGGTCTCTCCCTGGGCGGCAAGGGGAACGCAGATATATTCCGCCTGGAGCGCGTCAGCCATATGCGGACAGATCATTCCCCTGTGAGAGCTGTCCACTGCGTAGACGCGGCCAAGGCGCAATGCCCAGCACTCCTTCGCTTCCAGCGGCTCCTCGTGCACCCTTTCCTCTCCCCAGAGCACGACGGGCTCAAAGATATCCCTGGAGGGAGAGAACAGGTAGACGGCGCCCGATTCCCCGGGGAAAAGCTTCTGCAAGGAAGCACCGAGTACCGTACACGCCTCTTCGATGCTGACGCAGGCCTGCAGCATACTGACCATACCGCTCAGCACCTCTATCTCGCGATTGCGCTGCTCGAGCTCGCCGACATACTTCGACAGGCTCTCCTCGTTCCCCTTGCGCTCGGTGATGTCCCGAAAGGCGACCACCGCGCCCACTACGGCGCCCCCCTCGATGATCGGTGCGCTGATATATTCGACGGCAAAACCCGTACCGTCCTTCCTCCAGAACATCTCATCCTCACTCTGCCGGGCCGTACCCTCCTGCAGGCTTTTGGAAATCAGGCACTCTTCCTCAGGACAGGCGGATCCGTCAGCTTTCGTATGATGCACGAGCGCATGCATATTCAGCCCGATAAGCTCTTTTTCCGTATAGCCGAGCATGTCAGCGGCAGCACGGTTGATAAAGGTGCACCTCCCCTCCCGGTCCATTCCGAAGATCCCTTCACCGGCAGACTTCAGAATCAACTCGTAGGTGCGGCTGAGGCGCTCCAATTCCCGCACCGCCTTCTGCTTTTCAGTAACGTCGTGGAGCAGCCAGACCTCTCCCTCCTCCCCATACCGGTAGGAAGCCAGCTCAACATACCGGGTCTGCCCATCCTTCCGGGTGAGGGGGACCGTCCTCGTGCTCGGAAAACCGGCGGCCCTGTCCTCTTCATAGCGACTGCGGACAACGTCGGCCCGCGCACCATAAAGGGAGGTGAACCACTGATCGAGGGTGGTGATTTCTGAACGGGTGTACCCCGTGATCTCTTCCGCTTCCTTGTTGAAAAAAACCAGATTCCCTTCCCGCTGCAGGGCGCCGGCAGGCAGATTTTCCACCATCATGGAGAGGCGCTTCTCGCTTTTTTTCAGGGCGTCTTCCGTCCGCCGCCTCTCGGAAATTTCACGATACAGCAGGTGGAGGATGCGGGAGAGGATCACAAAACTCATGAAAGTGCCGAGGGCCATGGCAGTGAATGCACCACGGCCCGCAGCCTCCATCTGCTTTCCGATACTCCTCAGGAATGATTTCTCCTGCCGGACCATAGTGGCCACTACTGTTCTGATGGAATCCTCCAGTGCATTCCCCTCCTGCAATAACCTGCTCTGCACTCCGGAGTCGAAACCCATTTTCCGCTGATACTCGATTGCCTTCCTGAGATTGTCGAAACGCAGCTTGATAAGCCGGTCAAGGGTATCGAACCTCTTCTGCTGACCGGCATCATCCGCCATACCCATCCTGAGGTCCTGGATCTCCTTTTCGAGGATTTCCTTTCCATCATGATATGCGTCCAGATAGCCGGTGTCCTCCGTGATAATGTACTTGTTTTTCCCGCTTTCCGCGGCGTTGCTGTAGATCAATAGTGATTCGAGCCTTTCCACGGTATCGGAAACACGGGTGCGCATCTTGCCGAGAGTAATGAGGCGTGCCATATTCATGTAAGAGAACACCGTAACGATGATGAAGATCGACAATGCAATGCCGCCCCCTATGGAAACCACCTTCTTCAATCAGACCTCCCGGCCCTTCCCCTGCCCCTTTCCCTTTTAAAACAAGAGAAAAAGGCGGCTCTCTATCTAACTCTTACCGCTACGCAGGGAATATGTCAAGTAAGGGCCGCCTCTGCTCAGGGGAGAGCATTATAAAAGGAAGGAAAAAACGATGATTGAATACTTACGGAAAAAACCCGTATTGCTGCGGTGAGGGAAGCGGGCCCGCAAAGGAGTGTGGTCAGTCCACGCCTTATCGGAAACACCACAAGAGGAGAACTCGGAAAAGCGGAAGAAGATGTGCTGAAGAAAAAAGCTCTGCGGAATGATTCCTCCTCACCCGCTCCTTTTCTCCCGGTGGGAAGGAGTACTATCCGCCTTCTTCATGAAATCGACCCAGAGGGGAAGCGCAGCGCTGGAACCCGATTCACCCGGCCCTATCGCTGTATGGTCATCCCTGCCCACCCATACCCCCACTGCCAGCCGGTCGTCAAACCCCACAAACCATGCATCGGAATAGTCGTCAGTGGTCCCGGTTTTGCCGTATACTTTCCGGTTCACCGCAAGGGCCCTTCCGCCGGTCCCCGACTCCACCACGGCGCGCAGGAGGACCTTTATCTTGTCCACCAGCTCCGGAGAGAGCACTTCATGGGAGAGAGGGGAAATACGCTCCACCACGTTTCCCCTCCGGTCGGTAATTGTCGTATAGGAATGGGGAGTAATCCGCCTGCCCGTTGCGAAAACGATATAGGAGGCGGTCAGGTCGAGGAGAGTCACGTCGCAGGCGCCAAGGGCCAGGGAGGGACGAGGCGGGAGGTCGGCCCTGATGCCGAACCGGACCGCAGTGTCACGGACCTTTTCAAAACCGATATCCTGTGCGAGCCGTACTGTTGCAGCATTGAGGGAGAGAGAAATCGCCGTTTTCAGGGATACGTATCCGTAGTATTCCCAGTTGGAGTTCCTGGGAGTCCAGAGACCTCCCTTCTCAGGGTCGGGGATAGCGACAGGGCTATCAAGGACACGGTCGTCGTACGACATCCCCTCCTCGAGTGCAGTCATATACACAAAGGGTTTGAATGCGGACCCGGGCTGCCGCATCGCCATGGTAGCCCGGTTGAACTGCGACGCACCGAAGTCGGTCCCCCCCACCATCGCCCTGATCGCACCCGTTTTCAGATCAAGGGCCACCAGGGCCGCCTGCACCCCCTTCCCCGCCCGCATCTCTATTTCCCGCACTCCCCTGCTCACCACACTTTCGGCCTGCTGCTGCATCTCCTGATCGATGGTGGAGGAGAGATGAAAGCCGCCGGTATAGAGGGCGTCTCCATACACCCTCTCCAGGCCCTGCCTGAGATGCCCGATGAAATAGGGGGCGCCGAACCTGCGCTGGAAGTATGTCTTTTTCGGGAGAGGCGCCGACAGGGGCTCGCGGTACTCATCAGGAGAAATAAAACCCATGGAAAGCATTTCACCCAGGACCACCTGCCTGCGGGCCTCCGCCCGCCGGGGGTCCCTGAGAGGGGAGTAATTGTTGGGCGCTTTCTGCAGTGCGGCAAGGAGCGCCGCTTCGGCTATGGAGAGCTCCCCTGAAGTCTTGTCGAAATAGGTCCGGGCAGCGGCCTCGATGCCGTATGTCCTTTCGCCGAAGAAAGCGAAGTTGAGATACATCTCCAGGATCTCGTCTTTCGTGTAATGCCATTCCAGCTGGGCCGTGACCACCATTTCCCTCAGCTTCCTCGAAAAATTCCTTTCCGGCTCTTCGAGGATCATCTTGGCAAGCTGCTGGGTAATGGTGCTCCCCCCCTCCACGATGGCCCGCCTCGAAATGTTCCTGCTCAGAGCACGGATGATTCCTTTCACGTCGAAGCCGTGGTGGGAATAGAATCTGCGGTCTTCGATCGCGATAAAAGCCTGTCGTACCGGGCCGGGTATCTCCTGGAGGGGGATGAAATAGCGGCGCTCGCGGTAGAACTCGGCAAGGGGCCTCCCGTCGTCGGATGACACCAGGACCGCATAATCACGGGAATCGATGGCAGGACGCTGCGAGACGGCATACAGCAGGATTCCGGCAAGCGCCAGTGCGCACAGGGAGAAGAGAGCGGCATATGATTTGCGCAGGGACACACCACGCCTCATTTCTCAGAGCGCAAGCTCCCGTAGGGCTCCGAACGCCGCGTCCATTCGCTCTGCGGATATTTCTGCAGAAGGGTATCGTATATCTTTCGCAGGGCGGAGGCATCATGGGCCATCTTGTACCCTGCTACGCCGCGGTAGAATACCGCTTCGGGAGCGACTCCCGCTGCAGGATGACATTCGATCAGACCGGTAAAGACTTCGATAGCTTTTTTGAAGTGGCCGGTATCGAAGAGGATCTTTCCCCTCCCGAAATCCAGGTGTGCCATCAAATCGTCCACGGGAACATACCCCACGATCCGGTGATGCTCTTTCCCGTATCGGTCGTGCACGAGAAGCGTCGGGGTCCACTTGATGCCGAACTTCTCCATCACTTCGGTGGGTTTGTCGAAAAAACATTGGGTTTTGACAGGGATAAAGTGCTCCTGTAAAAAATTCTGCACCATCTGATCTGAATACGGACCCGTATTCATCGCGGCGCAGCCCGTTCACCCTTCGAACCAGAAATCCTGGTAAACCGGTTTTCCTTCCCGCACCGCCCGTTTCACCGCTGCATCGAACTCCCTCTCCCACTGAATTTCAGCCATTGCAGAACACCTCCCCTTCTCTCTGTTTTCTTCATTTTTACCACGAAAAAAGCGGAGAGTCAACGGTGCGGGTTGTCATTCCCCCTTTTTTTTCGGTAAACTTTCTCATAGAA
>JADLDZ010000196.1 GCA_020846375.1 Nitrospirales bacterium
AAAACCATACCGGAGGGATGCTCATGTACGAACTGATGATAGAGACGGGCTTTGCATCAGCCCACCAGCTGAGGGGGTACAAGGGAAAATGCGAGAACCTGCACGGCCATAACTGGAGGGTGCAGGCATACGTGGTGACGGAGCGCCTGAATGAGATCGATATCGCCCTCGATTTCCATGATCTGAAGGCGATGACCAATGAGATTATCGGACAGCTCGACCATACCTGCCTCAACAATGTGTTTCCTTTCACCGAAAGGAACCCCTCATCGGAAAATATCGCACGGTGGATTTTCGACTCTCTGAAGAAGCGGCTGGCGGAGTACAAAGGGGTCAGCGTGTCCGCGGTCACCGTATGGGAATCGGAGGCCGCCTCCGCTACCTATTATGAAGAGGAGTAACCGCTGTAGCGGCGGGTAAACGCACGGCCATGCCGGACCCGGCAGCAGCCTGAGGCAGAAGGTGCTTCCCCTCTTCTCCCCTTTTTTTTGCCCGTTCCAGGACTGTTGCAGAGGCCGGATCCCGTAAACATCCGACTGCATGCAAGGAGAACAGTATGGATAGGGAATTCGCAGAGAAACTTGTCGGCAGTGCCCTGGACAAAGGGGCTGACGAAGCGGAGGTCTACCTGAGGACAGTGCGCCGCCTCGGCATCGAGGTCAGGGACCGGAAAGTGGACACCCTCGAATCGTCCATCACACGGGGATACGGAGTGAGGGTGATCAGGGGCGGAAGGGTCGGTTTCTCCTATTCCACTGATCCCGGAGAAGCAGACAGTGTTGCCGAAAGGGCGGTGGAGGCGTCGAAATACACGGAACCCGACGAGTTTGCCGGACTGCCTTCCTCTTCTTCAGCGCCTCCGGCCCCTGAGGGGCTCTACGACGAGGCCATTGCCTCCCTTTCCGAAGAGGAATCCATACGGCACGTGCTGCTCATCGAGAGCTCTGCCCGCGAGGAAGACGCGAGAATTACCCGGATACGAAAGGCCTCGGGGAGCTTCAGCACCGGTCTGACCAGTATCGCAAATTCCCATGGCATCTTCTGCGAGTATGCATCGACGGGGTGCTCCGCCTCCCTTTCGGCGGTGGCGGAAGACCGGAACGAGAGCCAGATCGGGTGGGATTACAGCGGCAGCAGGCTTCTGCGTGAGGTCTCCTTTGCGCAAACCGGCAGAAACGCCGCGCAGAGGGCATTGCGTCTTCTCGGCGCCCGCACCATCTCGCCCCTGAAGGGCTTTGTCCTTCTCGACAACTCCATTGCCTCCGAGTTCCTCGGGATGTTTTCCGCTGCACTCTCCTCCGAATCGGTACAGAAGAAGAAATCCATGCTCGCGGGGAAGAAGGGCGAGCAGGTAGTGAGCCCGCGGATCAACCTGGTGGACAATGGGCTGCTCGCGGGCAAGCTCGGGAGCAAGCCGGTGGATGATGAGGGGGTGCCCGTCACCAGCACGATGCTCATCGAAAAGGGAGTGCTCCGGGGTTTTCTCTACAATACCTATACCGCGAGGAAGGAGGGATGCCTTTCTACGGGGAATGCCCTTCGGGGGGGATTTACCGGGCTCCCGTCCGTGGGCCCCACCAATCTCTACCTGGAACCCGCTGCTGAGGAGCACAAAGCAGGGTTCACGGATCTACTGGCGCGTATCGACAGGGGGCTTTACGTGCTGGAAACCATGGGGATGCACACCGCAAATCCCATTTCCGGGGAATTCTCCGTGGGGGCGTCGGGGCTCTGGATCGAGGGAGGAGAGATCCGCTCCCCGGTCAAGGAGGCGGTCATCTCGGGGAATATCCTCTCACTTTTCAAAAACATAGCGATGGTTGGCGATGATCTGAGATTTTATGGTAACATAGGTGCCGCTAGTCTTCTTATTGAGGGTATCGATATCAGCGGGTAAATGGCTGGTAGCCTGGGGGCTCGTCGCTCAAACTGCGAATCACTCTTGTTTTCTCCGTATCGATATCCTTTTGCTTGCCATACGGCATCAGCCATGATTCATGAACTTTTGAGGAGGAGATTTGATGGATTATTTCTTGACGGAAGAGCAGCAGATGATTCGTGACCTGGCCCGGCAGATTGCGGAAGAGAAAGTGGTGCCGGTCAGGGCGGAGCTGGACGAAAAAGACGAATACCCATGGGAAGTCATAAAAGTCCTGGCCCAGTCCGACATGATGGGGCTGTTCATCCCCGAGGAGTACGGTGGACTCGGGAAAGGATGCATCGAGCTCTGCATCGCCGTCGAGGAGATATCGAGAGCATGCGTGGGAGTATCCACCACGTACGCCGCCAACGCTCTGGGGACCTATCCCCTCCTCCTCTTCGGTTCCGAGGGGCAGAAAAAGAAATATCTCCCCGATATTGCAGCGGGAAGGAAGCTGGTCGCCTTCGGCCTCACCGAAGCCAATGCAGGAAGCGATGCGAGCGGCATTCAGACCACCGCGCGGCTGGAGGGGAGCGAATATGTCCTGAACGGCACGAAGCAGTGGATCACCAACGGCGGCGAGGCGGACATCTACACGATCATCGCCATTACCGACAAGGCCAAGGGTCCGAGGGGCGCTTCCGCCTTCGTGGTGGAGAAGGGGACCCCGGGCTTCACCTTCGGCAAGAAGGAAAACAAGATGGGCATACGGGCCTCCTCCACAAGAGAGTTGGTCTTCGATAATTGCCGGATACCGAAGGATAACATCATCGCCAAGGAGGGCATGGGGTTCATCGTCGCCATGAAGACCCTCGACCAGTCGAGGACGGGGGTGGGCGCCCAGGGCCTGGGGGTCGCGCAGGGCGCCTTCGAGGAGGCGGTGAAATTCGCACGGGAAAGGCACCAGTTCGGCCACCCGGTCATCAGCTTCCAGGCGATTCAGCATATGCTCGCCGATATGGCGATGCAGATCGAAGCGGCGCGGGCACTGATCTATTCCGTCGCCCGGTACGTCGACAGCGGTGCGAAGGAGATTTCGAAGGAGTCCGCCATGGCGAAAACCTTTGCCACCGATGTGGCGATGAAGGTGACGGTGGATGCCCTCCAGGTAATGGGAGGAGCCGGATACATGAAGGAATACCCGGTGGAGAAGATGATGCGGGACGCCAAAATCCTCCAGATCTATGAGGGCACCAACCAGATACAGAGGAATGTCATCGGGCAGGCCCTCATCAAAGAGGCGGTAAAAGGAAACAAGTAGGCACCGCACATCACTCCCCGCCCGGCCGCAAAGAGACTTCCGGGGCGCCTTGCACCTCTTTGTTACCTCTTGCCGCGATGCATCAAACCCCGCGGAGAACACGGGGGTGTCTCTTTATTCAGCATATCGAAGGTGACATCCCTCAGATAGCCCTCCACTTTGCGCCTCAGGTCGATCCAGACAGGATGCACCACGCAGGATGCACTGAAACTGCAGATACTTTCGTCTACGGCGCAGCGGTTCATTGCCACCGGTCCCTGTACGGTTTCGATCACATCCAGCAGACTGATCTCCGCCGGCTTCCTGGCAAGCTGAAAGCCCCCCTTCACTCCCCGGTATGACCTGGCGATCTTCGCCC
>JADLDZ010000197.1 GCA_020846375.1 Nitrospirales bacterium
CCCTATCACCCCTCCGATCATGGGTTTCCCCGGTTTCAGGGAGACTCCATGGAAGAGCACCCCCGGCTTTCCGATATCACCGATGATCGCGGAAGTCATGTCCTTCACCCCTGCGGAAGTGCCTCCGCTGATCAGGACCATGTCCGCTTCGGCCAGAGCCTCCTCCAGCGCTTTCCGTATCACTCCGTATTCATCGCTGAAGATCCCCTTTTTCACCGGGACTCCTCCCTGGCCGCCGATGAGACCCGCCAAGGTAAAGGAGTTGATGTCCCTTACCTGCCCCGGACGCAGAGGCATCCCGGGGGAGACGATTTCGTCTCCCGTGGATATCAGCGCTACCACCGGTTTCGTAAAGACATCCACCTCGGTGATGCCCAGACCGGCAAGGGCGCCGATATCCTGCGGCCGTAAGCGCTGCCCGCGCGCCAGGACGGGCATTCCCTTTTCCACATCCTCACCCCTCCGGATGATGTTCTCATTGGGCGCTGCCGGCTTCATCACCTCGATCGTATCGTCGGAGACCGCCTGCGCGTGCTCCAGCATCACCACTGCATCAGCGCCGGAGGGGAGCATTCCGCCCGTGGGTATCCATGCGCTCTCCCCCTTCGCGACGGAGAAGCCGGGCACACTGCCCATGAGAACCTCACCTTTGACGCTTATGTAGGCAGGCAGGATTTCCCGCGCACCGAAGGTATCGGAGGAGTGGACTGCATAGCCGTCCACCGTGGAGCGTGCAAAAGCGGGCAGGTCCTCGGGGGCAGCCACGGAAGACGCTATGATGCGCCCGTAGCACTCTTCTATTTTCAGCCTTTCCGCCGCCCGCTGCCTTTCGGGCACAGCCGAAAGAACACGGTTCAGTGCTTCGGCAGGAAGGAGATAGCTCTTGTCCAGCATCGCTCTCGGGATAGCCTTTGGGGAAACTCAGAGAGGGCTGCTCTGCAAAACGGAAGAATCATTTCCGTTCTGCAGGAGGTCCAGCATCCGGGTAACGGACTCCCCATGCAGGTGCTGCAGGTACTCCTTGTCCACCCCCCGCCTCCGCTTCTTGTTCAGGAGGGAAAGGAACACCATGCCCTTGTAGATCCTCCTGTTCGTCCTGGAGGAGAAGATGAAACTGTCGAGGGAGTCTTCGAGGAACCTGTCGTTTCTCCTTTGCACCGCCTTGCTGAAGGTCACCGACTGGAGCCAGTACACCTTGTTGATCATGCTGTCCGCCTTCAGTTCCTCCCAGGTGTGCTCTACATCCAGCTTATCTTCCGTCAGGATGCCGTGCGCCACGGTATCGGCGGCGAGATGGCTCAGGTAACCGTATACGAAAGCCTTTTCAGGCCCTTTCTGCGCCTGGTCCAGGAGGTTCAGGGCAACGTCCCAGCTATGGGAGCTCTTATCATCAGGCAGGTACTTCTTCCCCAGTATCATATCCGCCATCAGGTTTCCGTACAGGAAGTCCTGCCGGTATTTCCGCAGCAGGACCACGATCCCCGCAGGCAGCAGGGGGGCGTAGGAGAAGATCTCATTGCCCAGATAGATATGGGTGAGGGGCCCCCACGCAAAGGCGAACGAGGGAATAAGCAAAAAACCGGCCAATAAAAACAGAAAAATCATCATGTACCGTTATTCCTTCCGGGGGCTGTCCTTCCGCTCCCGGCACCATACTGTTTCATATGTTATGTTCGGAGGCGGAAGTCCTCTCGAGGAAACCGAGAAGCAGTCTCACGCCGATGCCCGTGGCGCCCCTAGGCGCATAGGGCTTCTCCTTATCGTTCCACGCAGTGCCGGCAATATCGAGGTGCACCCAGGGAGTATCACCGGCGAATTCCCTGAGGAAGCATCCCGCTGTAACCAGCGAGCCCCCCCTGCCTCCCGCATTTTTCAGGTCGGCGATATCGCTCTTGAGATACTCCTTGTATTCGTCATACAGGGGCATCTCCCAGACCCTCTCGAAGGTTTCCTCCGCCGCGCCCTTCAGCAATTCCATCAGACGCCTGTCGCTTCCCATCATGGCGATCGCCTCGCCGCCGAGGGCTACCGAACAGGCCCCGGTAAGGGTCGCGATATCGATCACCGCCTTCGGCCTGCAGTACCGCAGGGCATATCCCAGGGCGTCGGCAAGGGCGAGCCGCCCCTCGGCATCGGTACTGATGATCTCGACAGTTCTGCCCGAAAGGGTGCGCACGACATCCCCCGGCCGGTACGCAGTCCCGCCGGGGAGGTTTTCCGCAGCGGGGAGGAGAGCGGTGATATTCACCGGAAGGAACAGCTCCGCGGCAGCCTTTATCACGGCGAGGACGGCAGCCCCACCGGACATGTCGTACTTCATCTTTTCCATGCCCTCGGCGGGCTTTATGGAAATCCCCCCGCTGTCGAAAGTGATGGATTTGCCCACAAGGACGACAGGGTTCCCCTTCCCTCCCTTGTATTCAAGGATGATGAATTTCGGGGGCTGCGCAGAGCCGCGGGCAACCGCGAGATAGGCTCCCATTCCCTTCTTCCCGATTTCCTTCTCTTCCAGCACGGTAACCCTGACGTTCCTACCCGCAAGGTTTTTCGCGACCTCGCCGAGATGGGAGGGAGTCATATCGTTGGAGGGAGTATTCACGAGGTCGCGGGCGAAATGCACCGCGGCAGCGGTCGCCTGAAGCTGCTTCAGGGGAAGGCTCCGGTCACCGCCGAGAAGGATCAGGGACCGGATCTTCGTGCCGTTCTCCTGTTTCCTGTACTTTTCAAACCGGTACAGGGCCAGGAGTCCCCCTTCGGCGAAATAGTACTCCGGGCTGCGCTTGCCCGTGAAAGCCACGCTCCCCTCACGGAACCTCCTGGCCGCCACCGCCGCATCACGGAGCCCGAGTCCCTGCACGTAGGAAAGTGCCTTGCCTCCTGCCTGGCGTATTTTTTCAGGAGAGAGAGACGAGCTTTTTCCCATACCTGTCAGCAGGATACGTCCGGCATTGCTGTTCTTTACATGAAGGAGGGAGAGCTGGTTCTGTTTCCCGGTAAACTCCTTTTCTTCCACCACCCTCCGGATCATGCCGCCGGTCAGAGAGTCGAGCGTGGAATAGCTCTCAGGAGAGGAGTCCTCGAAAAAAGGGAGAATGACAATGTCCGCTTTTACGGCTTCCTCTGCTGCGTCTTTTATGAGAATATCCATCGATCTCAGTACCTTCGACTCTATTCCGGGCGACTAGAGTGTGCCGCGGTTGAACCTGTTCATCGCTTTTTCGATTCCTTCCGTCACAA
>JADLDZ010000198.1 GCA_020846375.1 Nitrospirales bacterium
CGCGTGGCATAGTATCCATTTTCCGCCCTCAGTCATTCCCGAAAGCGGAGCGGAACCTGTCTCCTATTGCCGGAGGGCGTGGGAATCCTTCCGGAAAAACGATTCCGGACCGATCCCGGACAAGCCGGGATGATGACACACAGCACTGCTTTCGAGACAATGACAACCTACATACTATATTACCTTAATTACCTTTGCTGGGCGATCCTGCTTCGTAACCGTCCTCATTATCTGGATATTCACCTGTATGCCCGCTCCCTGGCAAGAGCACGTAAAAGCATGGCCATCCCGTTTTCCCCAAAAGCAGTACGCATTTGCCGTCGGGGATTCCGGGAAAGCCGGAACCCTCCTTGACATTTCCCCTCCATGGGATAGGATGTAAATAGAAGGCGGGGAAAGGAATAAGACATAATCTCCTGCATCACCAACTACCTTTTTGCGGAGGGAAAAAGATGGTCAAGAAAATCGCATCATTCATCCTCGTCGTCTTTTCGATCGCCACGTTGACGAGCTGCCAGCATACGGCCCATGGAGTAGGGGAGGATATGGAAAAAGCAGGGGAGAAAATACAGAAGAAAACCGAATAGAAACGCGCCCGTTTCCCTGCCCCTACGCTACAAAAGCGCGTTTTTCAAGAGCGCCCTCCCGGTGAAGGGGTCCACCAGGTCGGGGCCTTTTATCGAAAAGGGGAACCACACCAGCTCGGCGGCGGAAAAAGAGATCTCCTCCTTCTCTTCCACGACGCCGGCGCGTTGTTTCATCTTCATGCCTTCGCGGACAAAGAGCGCCAAGAGCGCGGCGTCCTCCTGGTCATAGTAGCAGCCGTAGGAAATATCAGAGCGGACCGCGGAGTCCGTGTTCTCCGAGACGGAATACTCCGGCTGCGTGCGGGTGAGAGCAGTAGCGATATCGGACAGGGTCTTCAGCCTGCGGTACCGGAAAGCGGGGAGAAAGAAACGTCGCGGCCCGTCACCCCGTTCCGTATGGAGCACCCAGAAGGGAAGGTAGGGAACAGCCTCTCCCTCTCTGGCGGAGGCCCGTACTACGGCAAAACGGTACGGGACTTCCCTGAGGTCGCCCCCGTAGATCTGCCACGCCCGCACGCAGAAGGCACAGACAAAAACAACGTCATCCGGCTTTACGGGGAGATCCCCTCCGCAGTTCGGACAGACGAGGGCGCGGAAACCGGCTCTACGGTGCTGCGCCTCTGCCGTGGTGCGGTCGAGGACTTCATAGAGGGAGAGGGGGAGATCGGACGTTACCACCGCGCGGGCCACGGCGTCCACGAGGGACAGAGACCTCTTACCCCCATACTCCAGCTCGACAACCCAGAAGGGGAAGTAGACGAGGGAGAGGATCCTCCCGATTACGGCACGATAGAGGAGACTCTCCGGCAGTTCCGCCTTCATGCCCCGGGCCAGGGCCGCTTCGATGCTTACATCGGCGGCGACAATCCTTCCTTGTACCGAAAGCGTCTCTTCATGGAAAAGCCGGAGCGCCAGGGCTGAGGTGCGCACGCCGAGGGAGTAGATCCCCCCGCCGCTCAGGGAGCAGGCGAGGAAGTTTTTCTCCAGGTACCGTTCGGCAAGCTGCGCCTCCCCTGAAAAGAGATTCCCCGGCGAATCTCCCCTCGCCCGGAGGACGGACTCTATCTCCTTCAGCATTCCGGCGGAGGGAGCACCCGGAAGAGCCGTCCCGGAGGAAGCGCTCTCGCCGAAAAACATATCCAGCAGTCCACCGGCAAGGGGAAGCAGCAAGGAACGGTGCCGGACATCCATGCCGACAGCATCCGCGTGCGCGGAATTGCGGGCAAGAGCCGGGGGCGTGCTATCCTCTGTCCCAGGGTCCTCCGTCGCCCGCTCCCACCGGAGATCGTGCCCGGACAGACGGTAGTACGGGATGAAGTAGAGCCGCACCCCGGTGATGCGGCATTCGCCCGCTCTCCCGCTTTTTCGGGCCGTGAGCACCGAGGCCGCCGCAAGGTGCCCGTCGGCCTTCGGCTCCACATAGTAGCTCAGTACCTGCTTCCTCCCGGTGACCAGGAGGTTCGAGCCGCAGTACCGGCACTGCACCGCATTGGAGCCCTCCTTGAAATCGAGAAGCCCTCCGCAGGAGGGGCACTCGGTGGATACGTCGAGGCGGTTCACCTTTTCTACTCCACCTTCTCTCCGCAGTTGAAACAGAATTTCGTCCCGGGCGGCAGCTTGGTCCGACAGTGTTTGCATCTGAACTCGGTCGTGAGGTCCAGACCGCAGGAAGGGCAGAAGTTGGCATCTGCAGTGAGGTCTCCGGCGCAGCGGGGGCACTTTCTGATGACCACCATCTGGTGGCCGCAATGGGAGCAGAAGCGGCTGTCTACGGTCACTTCGCCATGGCACTTGGGGCAGTTCACCGCTCCACGGGGAAGATTTTTCTCGAGGTCGAGGGACCTGTAGAGCATGCCCGGCAGCATCATCCCCAGGCCCGCTCCGAGGCCGAGCCCCATGCCGGAGGCGGCCTCTCCCGCGCCGACGCCCCCCTCGTGCTGCACCGCGTCGCCCAGGGCCTGCACCGCCTTGAATTTGACGAACCTGTCCAGGTCCCCCACCGCTTCCATGCCGGCGCGCTCGTCGATCATCTTCTGCACCTCCTCAGGGGGGGTGATGCGGCTGATATAGAGGTCGCCCAGTCTCATGCCGTACTTCCCGAAGTCCTCGATCAGGCGGGCCTTTACCACCGCCCCCATCTCATCGTACTGTTTCGGGAGGTCGAAAAGGCTCTCCACCGATTCACCCAGGTAGTCATAGAAGCGCGAGACGATAATCTCCCTGAGAAAATCCTCCACCTCTTCCGTCCTGAAGGAGCCCTGGGTCCCCGCGAGCGAGTTGATGAAGAGAAGGGGCTGGGTCACCTGCATGGTGAAGGTGCCGAAGGCCCGGAGCCGAACGATGCCCAGGGTCCTGTCCCTGAAGGCCACGGGCTCTTTTGTCCCCCAGCGCATCATGGTGAAGACCTTCTGGTTGACGAAGCAAACCTCGGCCCGGAAGGGGCTGGTAAAGCCCCACGGCAGCGCCAGGAGCCTGGTCAGGATGGGGAGGTTATAGGTGGTGAGGGTATGACGCCCCGGACCGAACACATCGAGACCCTTGCCGTCCCGGAAGAAAACCGCCGCCTGGTGGGGACGTACGATCAACTGCGCGCCGAATTTGATCTCGCCGGAACCCTCATCGGGAAAGCGGTGGACGATCTTCCTGCCGGTTTCATCAAGCCATTCGATGACTTCCAGAAATTGGGACATTTCTTTCTCCTGTACTTAGGGTGTGTTTGCAAACACACCCTAGAGCGCTACCACGCAATTCTTCCCTTTCGACTTCGCCCTGTAGAGGGCGGAATCGGCAGCCTTCAGCAGATCGACGGTAGTGCGCATTGTTCCGGCAAGGGAGGCCACCCCTATGCTCACAGTAACAAAGAGGGAGGAGGGCAGGGCCGTGAATGTGCAGGTACCGATCTGTTCCCGCAGCCTCTCCGCCATGATAACCGCGTCCTGGCAGGAAGTGTGGGACATTACGATAATGAACTCCTCGCCGCCGAACCGCCCGGCAACATCCGATTTCCTCCTTTTACTCTCCAGGATGCCGGAAAGTTGCATGAGCACCTCGTCCCCGGCAGGATGCCCGAAAGTATCGTTGATCCGCTTGAAATCGTCGATGTCGATGAGCATGAGGGACAGGGTGCGCTCATACCTCCTGCTTTCATAGAACTCCTCTTCCAGCTTGTCCAGAATATACCGCCTGTTATGCAGACCGGTGAGGGGATCGGTGATGGAAAGGAGGCGGAGCTGCTCCTGGTAGTCCCTCTCCGCCGTCATATCGATGAAATCGAGGATCTCCCCGATGAGCACTCCCCCCTCGCCGATCACGTTCCTCCGGTACACGTAGAGGAACCTCCCGTTGTAGTCCAGCTCCAGCGGCTCGCTATAGAACTTCTCGTAGGCCATGCGGTACACCGGACACCGGAGCATGCTGTGGAGCCTGTCGCTCCCCTCCTCTCCGTTGCACCGGGAGCAGGGTACGCCGGAGACCCAGCAGATGCGGTCCCGCCTGCCGTAGAGGGGGCAGTCCCGGTCCCCGCACGCCCTGATCTCCCAACATGCCCCCAGTTCGACAGGCTTCAGAAACAGCCTCCGTACCGGATGGTCGGCGGGGAGCCCGCAGATGTCCTCTCCTACCGGAGCAACCCCCTCGCCCAGGAGCGCATCCAATGTCCGGTTGGTCTTCTCGATGATCCCCCGCGTATTGATGAATACGATACCATTCACCACGCTCTGGAGAGTGGCTTCGGAAATGACCCTTTCGCGGGCGAGCCTCTCCTCCGCCTCTCTTCTTTCTTCTTTCAGCCGCCTTTCCCCGAGAGCCCGCCTCACACAATGGGGCACTTGCCCCGCAAAGGACATATCGGGCGTCTCCCTGATGACATCGAAGGCGCCCTCTCTCAGAAAAGGAGAGACATCCCCTTCATCAAGGGGAACGATGATGATGATGACGGGGACCTCCTTTCCCGTTTCCTTCAGATGCTGCAGGATGCGGTGGCCGTCGGCTCCGGGAGGGCGGTGCATGACAAGGAGTACGTCATAGCGCCCGGACAAGAGCGGCTCCAGGGCGCCCTCGCCGGCACCGGAAAGGTCCGCTTCGAAGCCTTCTCCGGCAAGGCGCTCCTGCAGAGAAACCATCCGGCTTTCATCCCTGGTTTTGTCCGCCCGGACTATGAGGATTCTCTCTTTTTTCGCCATGCTGCTCTACTTTACCACAAACGGGAATGCAACAGAAGACAGGCTGCGGGGAGAAGAAAATGCGGTCACGGTAAAAAAACAGGGGCGGAGGAGAAACCCCCGCCCCAGCCCGGTACTCCCTGCTTTTCCGTCCCGCTACATTCTGCTCTTCAGGAGATCATTGACCACGGAGGGGTCGGCAAGGGTGGAGGTATCCCCCAGGCTCTCCACGTCTCCGCAGGCGATCTTTCTCAGGATCCTCCTCATGATCTTGCCGCTCCGGGTCTTGGGAAGGCCCGGCGCGAACTGCAGCTTGTCCGGGGAGGCGATCGGCCCGATCACGGTCCTCACATGGCCCACAAGGATCTTCTTCAGATCATCCGAGGGCTGCTGCCCCTCCTTCAGTGTCACGTAGACATAGAGCCCTTCCCCCTTCACGTCGTGGGGGTACCCCACCACCGCCGCCTCCGCGACCGCCTCATGGCTCACCAACGCCGACTCCACTTCAGCGGTGCCCAGCCGGTGCCCCGACACGTTGATCACGTCATCGATGCGCCCCATGAGCCAGTAATCGCCGCCCTCATCCACCCGCGCCCCGTCTCCCGTAAAGTACCTGCCCGGGAAGCGCGTGAAGTAGACTTCCTTCATCCTCTTGTTCCCGGGGTCGCCGTAGGTGCCCCGCAGCATGCCCGGCCAGGGCTTGCTGATCACGAGGTAGCCGCCCTCGTTGGCTGCGGCCACCGAACCGTCTTCCTTCAGCACCTCGGGCACCACCCCGAAGAAAGGCCGGCCGGCAGAGCCCGGCTTCAGCGTCATCGCGCCCGGCAGGGGGGTGATCATGAAGCCCCCGGTCTCGGTCTGCCACCAGGTATCCACGATGGGGAGCTTCTCCTGGCCCACGTTCCTGTAGTACCACATCCAGGCCTCGGGGTTGATGGGCTCCCCCACGGTGCCCAGCACCTTCAGGGAGGAGAGGTCCTGCTTCCGCGTCCACTGCTCCCCCTCCCGCATCAGCGCCCTGATGGCGGTAGGGGCGGTATAGAAGATGTTGACCTTGTGCTTGTCGCAGATGTCCCAGAACCGCCCCGGATTCGGGTAGGTGGGGATGCCCTCGAACATCAGACTCGTAGCCCCGTTGGAAAGGGGGCCGTAGACGATGTAGCTGTGGCCGGTGACCCACCCGATGTCCGCGGTGCAAAAGTGGATGTCCTCGTCATGGTAATCAAAGGTGTATTTGAAAGTCAGGTTCGTATACAGCAGGTACCCGCCCGTGGTATGGAGCACCCCCTTGGGTTTTCCCGTGGAACCCGAGGTATAGAGGATGAAGAGCGGGTCCTCCGCATCCATCTGTTCCGGCTCACAGTAGTTCGCGATATCGGGAGCGGCCATCTCTTCATGCCACCACAGATCCCGGCCGGGCTCCATGTCCACCCCGTCGGTCCGCTTCACCACGATGACCTTCTCGATGGTGGGGCATTCATGGAGGGCCGCGTCGCAGTTCACCTTGAGGGGAATCTGTCTGCCGCCCCTGACGCCCCGGTCGGACGTGATCAGAAGCTTCGCCTTGCAGTCCTGGATCCTGTCCCGGAGGGCCTGGGAGCTGAAGCCCCCGAAGACAACGCTATGGATGGCCCCGATCCGGGAGCACGCGAGCATGGAGATCGCCAGCTCGGGCACCATCGGCAGATAAATCGTCACCCTGTCGCCCTGCCGGACGCCATGCTTTTTGAGGACATTGGCGAACCTGTTCA
>JADLDZ010000199.1 GCA_020846375.1 Nitrospirales bacterium
GATAATGTAACCATAACGGTCGAGCTGATAGCACCCATTGCCATGGAGAAGGAGCTGAGATTCGCCATCAGAGAGGGCGGCAGAACCGTGGGTGCAGGTGTCGTTACTGAGATCCTGGAGTAGATAAGGTGAATCAAAAAATAAGAATAAAGCTAAAAGCATACGATCACAGACTGCTGGATCAGTCGGTCAGAGAAATCGTGGATACGGCCCAGAGGACCGGGGCCCGCATCGCGGGGCCTGTTCCCCTTCCGACGAAGATAAGCAAGTTCACAATCTTGCGGTCTCCCCATGTGGACAAGAAGTCGCGGGAGCAGTTCGAGATACGGACGCACAAGAGGCTTATCGATATCTATGACCCTACCCCTGACACGGTTGATGCACTGATGAAGCTCGAGCTGGCTTCAGGGGTGGATGTGGAGATAAAGCTATGACAGGAATTCTTGGAAAAAAACTCGGGATGACACAGGTCTTTACTGAGGATGGTAAGCTTGTGCCTGTTACGGTTATCGAAGCGGGACCGTGCTGTGTCATCCAGGTGAAGACGCCGGAGAACGACGGCTATGAGGCGGTAAAAGTCGGCTTTGTAGAGGAGAGGAAAGCCGGGAAGGTGAAGAAGCCTGCGGCCGGTGTATTCAAGAAGGCCGGGACCGCCGCGTATAGAGTGATAAAGGAGTTCCCCATGGGTGGTCTGAAAGTGGGCGACTTCGTCAAAGCGGAAAGTTTCAGCAAGGGAGACAGGATTTCGGTCTCCGGGATCTCCAAGGGGAAAGGCTTCCAAGGGGTCATGAAAAGACATAACTTTCTTGGAGGTCCTGATACGCATGGGTCCATGTTCAACAGGGCCCCGGGTTCCATCGGCGCCAGTTCCTTTCCATCACGTGTGTGGAAGGGTATGAGGATGGCGGGCCATATGGGGTCCGAAAGGGTAACGGTAAAAAATCTCACGGTAGTAGATGTCCGTCCCGAGCAAAATCTGATACTCGTGCGAGGTGCTGTTCCGGGACCTTCAAATACAATAATCGAGATTCGGAAGGATAAATAGCATGTCGCCAGAGAGCAAGACCATAGAGATCAAGGATATAAACAATACCGTCAAAGGTACGATGAGCCTTTCGGGTGCATTGTTCAACAGTGATGCGTCTGAAGCGGTGGTGCACAGCGCGGTGGTGAGCACCCTGGCCAACCAGAGGCAGGGGACCCATGCAACGAAGACGCGCGGAATGGTGCGAGGCGGTGGGAAGAAGCCTTGGAAGCAGAAGCATACCGGAAGGGCGCGCCATGGCAGCACGCGATCTCCCATTTGGAGGGGCGGCGGAACGACCTTCGGTCCTCAACCGCGCGATTATTCCATCAGGCTGCCGAAGAATGTGAGGAAGGCGGCGCTTTCCAAGGCGTTGACGATGAAGCTCGCTGACGGGGAAATAGCGGTGATCGACACGATATCGCTGCAAGAGCCCAAGACAGCTGCGATGGTGAAGATTCTTGGGAATCTTGGGTTCTCCAACAGGAAAGTGCTCATTGTTCTCGCTGAGTACAATAAGAATACCTTCCTTTCCGCCCGGAATATTCCCGGCGTGGATGTGGTGCGGTTTGCCGAGCTCAACGCCTATGATATAGCAGCGTATAATTATCTTCTGTTTACTGCCGATGCAATGAAGAAGCTGCAGGGTAGTGAGGAGGCGTAACGAGATGACAACGGTGTATGAAGTGATTAAAAAACCCCTCTTTACTGAAAAGGGTATGGATCTGAAAGAAAGGGAGAACAAAATACTGATCGAGGTCGCTGCCGGGGCGAACAAGCATGAAATAAAAAAGGCGATGGAGGAAATCTTCAAGATAAAAGTGGAGAGCGTAGCCACTATTAATGTCAGGGGCAAGTTGAAGAGGTTCGGCAAGTCCATCGGGAGAAGATCCGACAGGAAGAAGGCGATTATCACTTTGAAAGAGGGTGAAAAGCTCGACTTTATTGAAGGCGTATAAGGCAAGAAGGAAATAACAGTAACGAGGAAAGAGCAAGAGGAAGAGGAAAATGGGAATAAGAAAATTTAAGCCGACATCACCGGGCAGAAGATTCCAAAGCGCTTCTGACTTCAAGGACATTACCGCAGATGAGCCCTATCGGCCTCTGACTGTTCCTCTGAAGAAGACAGGCGGAAGGAACAATACCGGAGAGGTTACCGCTTGGCAAAGAGGCGGTGGGAATAAGAGATTATATAGAATTATCGATTTCAACCGCGACAAAAAAGGTATCTCTGCAGTGGTGAAAACCATCGAGTATGACCCCAACAGGTCGGCCCGCATCGCGCTGCTCAAGTACCGGGACGGAGAGCATCGGTATATTCTCTGCCCGGTGGGGCTTACGGTGGGAGATACGGTACTCTCGGGGTCCGGTGCTGAAATAAAGCCCGGGAACGCTCTGAGCATAAAGGAGATCCCCCTCGGCACCATGATTCACAATATCGAATTAAAGCCCGGAGAGGGGGCGAAGCTGGTGAGGGGGGCGGGTGTGTCCGCTCAGATTGTTGCAAAGGAAGGAAAGTATGCGCAGATAAAGATGCCTTCCGGTGAAGTACGTTTCATCATGGCGGCCTGCAGTGCGACGATAGGACAGGTTGGAAACGGAGAGCGTGAGAATATTTCCATCGGCAAGGCGGGGAGGAACAGGTATAAGGGTAAACGTCCGCATGTCAGGGGTGTTGCCATGAATCCGATTGACCATCCATTGGGCGGCGGCGAGGGCCGCTCGTCCGGGGGAAGGCCTGCATGCTCGCCGTGGGGTAAGCCTGAGGGAGTAAAGACGAGGCGCAACAAGAGAACAGACAGGTTCATCGTTAAGAAGAGAAAATAACCGGCTCTTGGCTGATGGCTCATAGCTCCTTATACCGGTGAGAGGCGTGATGAGCTATGAGCTAAGAACTATAGCTGAAGAAGGAGGAGTACGTGCCTAGATCCTTGAAAAAGGGACCGTTTGTAGAGCCTAAACTGTTAAAGAAAGTGCAGATTATGGAGGAGACCGGGGATAAGAAGATGATTAAGACCTGGTCGCGGAGGTCTACCATAGTCCCCGAATTTATCGGTTTTACCTTCGCGGTGCACAACGGGAAAAAGTTCATACCTGTTTACGTGACCGAGAACATGGTAGGACATAAACTCGGAGAATTTTCACCAACCAGAACCTTTAAGGGGCATGCAGGCTCGGTGAAGGGATCGAAGGGATAGAACACTATGGAATCCAAGGCGATTTTGCGTTTTGCACATATTACACCGAGAAAAGCGAGGAGGGTAGTGGACCTCATCCGGGGGAAGAAGGCTGCGGATGCCCTGATATCTCTCCGGTATATGCCCTACCGGGCGGCGCAATCCGTCGCAAAACTCCTGAAATCCGCAATGGCAAATGCGGAACAGCAGAGCAGGCAGGTTGATATCGATAAATTGCAGGTAAAGACGGCCTTTGTCGACAATGGTCCTGTCACGAAGCGTATGGAGCCGCGGGCCATGGGTCGAGCAAATGTAATCAGGAAAAGATCCTGTCATATAACTATTATCCTGGCGGAGGAAGAAAAATGAATCGTAGCTGCATGGGTCGGAGGTGTTAAGTTGGGGCAGAAGACAAATCCTATCGGCAACAGACTGGGAATTATCAGATCGTGGGAATCGCGGTGGTACCTCAAGAGAGGATACTCGGGGCAGCTCCTCGAAGATCTCAATGTACGCAAGATGATAAAGCGGAAACTGTCCCATGCCGGCGTGTCCAGGATCGAGATAGAGAGGCCGGGACAAAAGCTTAAAGTGATTATCCATACTGCGCGGCCGGGCATCATCATCGGCAAGAAAGGCTCAGAAGTTGAAAAGCTGAAGAAAGAGATCGAGGCGATGACCGGGAAACAGGTCGCCGTTGATATAAAAGAGATCAGGAAGCCGGAAGTGGATGCACAGCTCGTATCCGAAAATATTGCACTCCAAATCGAGAAGAGGGTTGCATTCAGAAGAGCGTTGAAGCGCGCCGTATCGTCCGCCATGAGGTTCGGTGCTCTTGGAATCAAGGTGCAGTGTTCCGGGCGGTTGGCCGGGGCCGAAATCGCGAGGACGGAGTGGTACCGGGAGGGGCGCGTCCCCCTCAGCACCTTCAGGGCTGATGTGGACTACGGTTTTTCCGAGTCCATGACAACCTACGGTAAAATCGGAATCAAGGTCTGGTTGTATCATGGCGATATCCTTTCGGAACAGGTCGGAACTTCTCTTGTAGGAGAGTGAAATGTTAGCACCGAAAAAGATCAAATTCAGGAAAACAATGAAGGGCAACATGAACGGCAAGGCATACCGTGGGTCCGACATCAGTTTTGGTGAGTTCGGGCTGAAAGCTACGGAGCCCGGATGGATCACCAGCCGTCAAATTGAAGCAGCGCGTGTTGCCATTACGAGACATGCAAAGAAAGGTGTCAAGGTGTGGATACGGATTTTCCCGGACAAGCCGATTACCAAGAAGCCTGCTGAGACGAGAATGGGAAAAGGCAAGGGAAATCCGGAATATTGGGTTGCAGTGATCAAGCCGGGAAGGATACTCTATGAAGTGTCCGGAATCAGCGAGCAGGTGGCAAAGGAAGCCTTTACCTTCGCCACCCGTAAGCTTCCTGTGGCGACGAAATTTGTGAAAAGAGAGGAGGCGGTAGCATGAGAGCTTCCGACATGAGAGCGCTTTCCATCGACGAACTGAAGCAGAAAGAGGTCGATTTGAGAAGGGAATTGTTTAATTTGCGATTTCAGCTTGCGAAGGGTGAACTGCAGAGCAACAGCAGAATTCGCGCCGTACGGAAAGACATCGCGCGTATGCTGACAGTAATGACCGAAAAAACGGGAAGTGAACAGGAAAAGTAAAAGGAGCACGCGGATGCCCCTTGTATTTTACCTGCTCACCTTCTGCTTATGATAAGGAGAGGGAAACAAAAATGCCTAAAAAGGTATACACAGGGAAAGTGGTGAGCGACAAGATGGATAAAACCGCAGTTGTAGCGGTGACCAGGACCTATCAGCATCCGCTGTACCGGAAAACGGTGAAGAAAATTGCCAAATTCAAGGCGCATGATGAAGAAAATAAATGCAAGGTCGGCGACACGGTCCAGATTATCGAGAGCAGGCCGCTGAGCAAGGAGAAGAGGTGGCAGATAATCAAAATTATCGAAGGTGAGGGCAGGTAGAGATGATACAGCCACTGAGCATTCTTGAAGTAGCGGACAATTCAGGTGCCAAGAAGGTGCTTTGTATAAGAGTTATGGGAGGATCCAACAGGAGATACGCGCGGCTTGGTGATATCATCGTGGTGAGTGTAAAGGAGGCGATCCCTGACGGAAACATCAAGAAAGGTGCTGTTGCCAAGGCGGTGGTGGTAAGGACGAAGAAGGAGACAAAGAGGCCTGATGGCTCCTACATCCGGTTCGACCAGAACGCTGTGGTATTGCTGAATAACCAGTCAGAGCCTATCGGAACCAGAATTTTCGGACCGGTGGCGAGGGAATTGAGATGGAAGGAGTTCATGAAGATTATCTCCCTTGCTCCCGAAGTGCTTTAATCAGCTCATAGCTCATAGCTGATGGCTCATGGCCGATAGCTGATAGATAAAGATGCATACTATGAGCAATGAACTATGAACTAAACATTGTGGAGGATACAGTGGGCTTACGGGTTAAAAAAGGAGATACAGCGCTTGTCACAACCGGGAAGAACAAGGGGAAGAAGGGAAGAATCCTGTCGGTCCTCCCTGAGAAGGAAAAAGTGGTCATTGAAGGCATTAATATAGTCAAGAGGCACACGAAGCCGAACAAGAAATATACCCAGGGCGGCATCATTGAAAAGGAGGCTCCGGTACATATATCGAATGTCATGCTGCTGTGCCCGAAATGCGGCAAACCTACAAGAATCGGCAACACGGTTCACGAAGACGGAAAGAAGTCGCGGGCGTGCAGGAAGTGTAAGGAGGTCATAGAGTAACAATGGCACCGAGGCTGAAGGATAGATATACGAAAGAGATTGTACCGGTGTTGATGAAGGAATTTTCCTATACGAGTATTATGCAGGTTCCGAAGCTGACGAAGGTTATTGTCCATGTTACTCTCGGAGAGGCGACGCAGAATATTAAAGTCCTCGACGCTGCAGAGAGGGAGCTTGCCGTTATTACCGGGCAGAAGCCGCTTATGACTAAATCGAAGCGGGCGATAGCGGGCTTCAAGCTGAAGCAGGGCGTTCCCCTTGGGTGCAAAGTCACCCTCCGCGGAGAAAGAATGTACGAGTTCCTCGACCGGCTTATCAGCGTGGCGCTCCCGAGGATCAGGGACTTCAGGGGCCTTTCCGCGAAGTCTTTTGACGGGCGGGGAAATTACTCCTTCGGGTTGAAGGAGCAGTTTATTTTTCCCGAGATAGATTACGATAAAGTGGAAATGGTGCACGGTCTGGACATTGCGGTGTGCAGCACGGCGAAGACCGACAAGGAGTGCAGGGAGTTATTGCGACTGATAGGAATTCCGTTCAGAAAGTAAAGGAGGATTTTGGTGGCGAAGACATGCTTAATTGAGAAGGCCAACAGGGAGCCGAAGTTCAAGGTGCGGTCATATAATAGATGCAAGGTATGCGGCAGGCCGCGCGGTTACTTGAGAAAGTTCGGTCTTTGCAGAATATGTTTCAGGACTCTGGCCCTTAAGGGATATATCCCCGGGGTAACGAAATCAAGTTGGTAGGGGTGGAGTAATGGTAACGGATCCGATAGCCGATATGCTGACCAGAATAAGGAATGCCTTCCTGATCAAGGCGGAGAAGGTGGACATTCCCGCCTCCCGGATGAAGGTGGAGATCGCGAAGATTCTGAAGGAGGAGGGCTTTATAAAGTCCTACAAGATAATAAAGGACAAGAAGCAGGGTATGCTGAGGGTTACCCTTAAATATACAACGGATAACAAGCCGATCGTCACCGGGTTGAAGAGGATCAGTAAACCGGGCAGGAGGGTATATGCCGGGAAGACGGAAGTTCCTTCCGTGATGGCCGGTGTCGGAGTTGCGATTGTGACGACATCGAAGGGCGTGTTGAGCGATAAAGCTTGCCGGCGCGAAGGGGTCGGCGGCGAAGTGTTGTGTTATATCTGGTAAGGAGAGGCAGATGTCACGAATCGGCAAAAAACCTATAGAGCTGTCACAGGGTGTCAATGTTGAGGTAAGAGATGCTGTTATCCGGGTAAAGGGGCCGAAGGGCGAGCTCTCCTATAGCTTTCCGGAAGAGGTAAAGATCACGGTGGTCGATGGCAAGCTTCTTGTGGAAAGGGGCTCCGAAACGCAGGAAGGAAGGGCACTGCACGGCCTTGCACGGAGCCTGGTGGCGAATATGGTAACCGGTGTGTCGCAGGGCTATACCCGCGCTCTTGAGATAAAGGGTATTGGATACAGGGCACAGGTGCGGGGAAACGCTCTCTCCTTTACTCTCGGATATTCTCACCCGGTGGAGTTTCAGCTTCCCCAGGGCATTACCGCTTCTGTTGACGAAAAACAGACTGCAGTGACGCTGAGCGGAATCGACAAGCAGCTTCTGGGGCAGGTCGCCGCAAATATAAGGAAGCTGAGGGCCCCCGATGCTTATAAAGGCAAAGGGATACGCTATGCCGGAGAGGCGATCAAGCTGAAAGCCGGAAAGACGGGCAAGAAATAAGCAGAAATGCGATTCTGGTTTCGGAATCCCCGGTACGCCGGGATCTGAAATCAGAAAAGATAAAATGGAGGATGCAGGGTGAGCGTTAAAGAGCAGGCGAGAGAGAGACGGCACAAAAGGATAAGGAAGAAGGTCTTCGGGACTGCCGAGAGACCGAGACTCTGTGTTTATAGAAGTCTCAATCACATTTATGCCCAGATTATCGACGATGCGAAGGGTCATACTGTTATGGCAGCCTCCACCCTCGACAAGAGTATGCGGGAAGAAGGACACAAGGGCAACGCAGCAATGGCGAAGAAGGTCGGCCAGACGCTGGCTGCAAAGGCGGTGACGGCCGGGATGAAGAAGGTGGTGTTCGACCGTGGCGGATACCGTTATCATGGAAGGATTAAAGCCCTTGCCGAGGGAGCGCGCGAGGGCGGGCTTGAATTCTAAACGAATGAGGGATCGCTGATCGTTGCTCAGCAACCATAATGCATGACAGGAGGCATGGTGAAGACGGAGAGAATCGACTCTGAAGGGCTCAATCTGAAGGACAAAGTCGTCTACATAAACAGAGTGGCGAAGGTGGTAAAAGGGGGGCGGAGGTTCTCGTTCAGCGCCCTTGTGGTCGTCGGCAGCGGTGACGGTGTTGTCGGCATCGGAAAGGGTAAGGCATCCGAAGTGCCGGAAGCAATCAGGAAGGCGGTGGAACAGGCAAAGAAGCGTCTGGTGCGCTTTGCCATGAGGGAGGGCACCATCCCCCATAAGATCATCGGGATGTATGGCTCCAATTCAGTGGTGATGAACCCGGCACCCAAAGGCACTGGCGTGATTGCGGGAGGAGCTGTCAGGGCCGTATTCGAAGTGGCAGGTATTCATGATATCGTCGCCAAATCCCTCGGGAGTCATAATCCGTTCAATACCGTGAAAGCGACATTGGACGGCCTCGGGAAATTGAAAGATCCTGATGTGGTTCTCAGGCTGAGAGGCAAGGCTGAGGAAGAGCCTGCCGTGGAAGAAGAGAGCGAGCAGGAGGTTAAAGGGTAAGCAATGAAGATCAATACTCTCGTCCCCGCCAAGGGGAGCACTAAAAAAGCGAAGCGGATCGGACGTGGAATGGGGTCCGGACACGGCAAGACTGCAACCAAGGGCCACAAGGGACAGAAAGCCCGTTCCGGTGGGACCAAGGGACCCGCATTCGAAGGTGGGCAGACTCCGATGCAGCGCCGCCTTCCCAAAAGGGGTTTCAAGAACAGCCCCTTCAAGAGGGAATACACAATCCTCAATCTTTCCACTATCGAGAAAATCGCCGATGCCGGAGTGGTTACTCCTGAGATTCTACTGGAAAAGAAGATCATAAAGGACATGAAAGACGGGATCAAAATACTGGGGACTGGGACATTATCAAAACCAATAACCGTCAGAGCGCACGCTTTCAGCGCCTCTGCCACCTCCAAGATACAGGCTGCAGGCGGCAAGGCAGAGGTGCTATAAAATTGGGCCTTCTTTCGAGTTTACAGAATATAGTCAAGATACCCGAGCTGAAGAACAGGGTTTTCTTTACACTGGGCATGCTTGCCGTATACCGAATCGGCGCACACATCCCCACTCCTGGAATCAACAGTGAGGCCCTGAGCAAATTCCTCGTCGAAAAAGGCGGAGCGATGATGGGTTTTTTCGATATGTTCTCGGGGGGAGCACTATCCCGTGTCACCATCTTCGCATTGGGAATCATGCCTTATATCAGCGCGTCCATTATCTTCCAGCTCCTCACCGTCGTAATTCCCGCTCTCGGAAGGGTCGCGAAGGAAGGAGAGGCGGGAAGAAAGAAGATTGTACGCTACACGCGCTATGCAACCGTCGTTATCGGTGCCATTCAGTCCTTCGGTATTGCAGTGGGTCTGGAGGGTATGTCGGGCGGAGCCTTCATACAGAATCCCGGATGGCCCTTCAGGATTCTTACCATGATCACACTGACCTCAGGCACGGCCTTTCTCATGTGGCTTGGTGAGCAGATTACCGAAAGAGGCATCGGGAACGGGATCTCCCTGATAATTTTTGCGGGTATCGTGGCGCGGTTTCCCAATGCCGTTCTGAGTACGACGAGTCTGGTAAGGGCGGGAGAGTTGTCGATCTTTTTTGTCATTTTCCTTGTCATCATGATGGTGGCGGTGATAGCAGGCATCGTCTTTATAGAAAGAGGGCAGCGTAAGATTTCCGTCCAGTATGCAAAAAGGGTTGTCGGGAAACGGATATTCGGCGGACAGAGCACCCATCTGCCGCTTAAAGTGAATACTGCCGGGGTTATTCCCCCGATCTTTGCCTCTTCCATTATTATGTTCCCTGCGACGGTTGCGGGATTTATCGCAATCCCTTGGGTACAGGCAATTGCACGGCAGCTTTCGCCAGGTACGGTGCTCTACACTGTTCTTTATATAGGATTGATATTCTTTTTCAGCTACTTTTATACGGCGGTAATTTTCAACCCGGTGGATATCGCGGAGAACCTGCAGAAGCATGGAGGCTTTATCCCAGGGATCCGGCCAGGGCAAAAGACATCCGAGTATATTTATCGGGTGCTTACCCGGCTTACCTTTGTGGGAGCGGTGTACCTTGCGACCGTATGTGTGTTGCCCGAAATATTGATCCAGAGATTCAATGTTCCTTTTTACTTCGGCGGCACTTCTCTCCTCATTGCGGTGGGAGTGGCGCTTGACACCGTCTCGCAGATCGAATCCCATCTGATAACAAGATCGTATGAGGGCTTTTTGAAGAGGGGCAGGCTGAGGGGCCGAAGAGACTGAAGCACAAGCTATTGTGGTAATAATCAAGTCGCAGACAGAGATACGCAAGATCGAGGCGGCTGGTCGCATTGTTGCACAAGTATTGCAGGAGTTGAAATCCTTTGTAAGGATCGGGATAACCACCGCTGAAATCGATAGTTTCGCGGAAAAGAAGATCCGCCAGCAGAGAGCGGTGCCTGCATTCAAGGGCTACAGGGGGTACCCTGCAAGCACATGCACCTCGGTTAATGAGCAGGTAGTCCATGGCATCCCCTCTCCTTCAGTCCGCCTGAAGAGCGGGGATCTTATCAGTGTCGACCTGGGCGTGATCCTTGACGGCTTTTACGGGGATGGGGCGATTACTCTTCCGGTGGGAGAGGTCGACGACGAAACAGTACGGCTGATACAAATCACGGAGGAGTCTCTCTATCTTGGTATCAAGGCAGCGGTAGTGGGAGGCAGGGTGTCCGATATCTCGTCGGCGATACAAAGGCATGTGGAAGCGAACGGATTCTCTGTGGTGAGGGCTTTTGTGGGACATGGGATTGGCCATTATCTTCACGAAGATCCCCAAATACCCAATTTCGGGAAGCCGGGGCAGGGCCAGAGACTCCAGGCGGGCATGACACTGGCAATAGAGCCTATGGTCAATGCAGGTACTCATGAGGTGAATCTAATGGATGACGGCTGGACGGCCGTCACCGCTGACAGGAGCAGGTCGGCGCACTTCGAGCATACAATAGTGCTGACGAAGAACGGTCCCCAAATATTGACTAAACTTTGAAAAGACAGGTATAATTGTAAGCTTATATGGCAAAAGAAGAAAATATTGAGGTCCAGGGGACAATCGTCGAAACCTTGCCGAATGCCATGTTCAGGGTGGAGCTTGAGAACGGGCAGGTGATTCTTGCGTATGTATCCGGCAAGATGCGGATGCATTTCATCAAGATTCTACCCGGGGATAAGGTAACGGTGGAGCTTTCTCCCTACGACCTTACCAAGGGACGCATTACCTACAGATTCAAGTAAGAAGTGGGAAGTCGGAAGTAAGGAGTGGAAACTTGTTTTCAGCCTTTACTTCCTCTCTCTCGCTTCTTGCTTCTTACTTTAAGAGGAGGAGTGGAGATGAAGGTCAGGCCTTCCGTTAAGCAGATTTGTTCGAAGTGCAAAGTTGTCAAGAGAAAGGGCGTTATCCGCATCCTTTGCGAAAATCCCCGTCACAAACAGAGGCAGGGATAAGGAAAGGATGCCTGCCGGCCGGGTTATACAAATTATTAAAATAAAAGGAGCACTGTATGGCGAGAATTGCTGGCGTTGATCTGCCGAAGAACGAGAGAGTGGAAATAGGGCTGACCCGCATTTTCGGCATCGGCAGGCCGTTGTCGAACAAGATTCTGCAGGAGGTCAAGATAAACCCTGATGTGCGGGTAAAGAACCTTACCGACGAGGACATTGTCAAGATCAGGAGCCTTATCGAGAAAGAGTACAGGGTCGAGGGTGACCTCAGGAGAGAAATTTCCGTCAACGTAAAACGGCTTGTCGAGATCGGGAGTTACCGCGGCTCCCGTCATGTTGCCCATTTGCCGGCTCGAGGTCAGAGGACAAAGACGAATGCGAGGACGCGCAGAGGACCCCGGAAGCTTGTAACGAAGAAAAAGTAAGGAGGAGTAACAGGGAATGGCTCAGAAGAAAAGAAGCGGTAAAAAGATCAAGAAGCACATCCTGAGTGGTACTGCGCACATACAGACCACGTTCAATAATACAATCATCACCATTACCGATCAGGGCGGCAATGTGATTGCCTGGTCCAGCGCGGGAAGCCTAGGCTTCAAAGGCTCCAGGAAGGGCACCCCTTTTGCGGCACAGATAGCGTCCGAGACAGCTGCAAAAAAAGCGATGGAGACCGGCCTCAAGCACGTGGATGTGTACGTGAAGGGCCCCGGTGCGGGCAGAGAGACGGCGATCCGTGCGCTGCAGTCTGCCGGGCTGGAAATAACGCTGATAAAGGATGTGACTCCTGTGCCGCACAACGGCTGCAGGCCGCCGAAAAGGAGGAGAGTATAAATGGCACGCTACACTGGTCCGTTATGCAGGCTCTGCAGAAGAGAAGGGGAGAAGCTCTTCCTTAAGGGCACCCGTTGCTATACTGAAAAATGCGGTGTAGAGAGGAGAAAATATCCTCCGGGACAGCACGGCCAAAGCAGGACGAAAATTTCCGATTATGGAATGCAGTTGAGGGAGAAGCAGAAGGCGAGGAGAATGTACTGGATCATGGAAGACCAGTTCCGGCAGTACTTTGAGGAAGCCACAAGAATGAAGGGAATTACCGGTGAGGTGCTTCTCCAGCTGCTGGAAAGGCGGCTTGATAATGTTGTGTACAGAATGGGGTTCGGACTTAACAGGAGGGAAGCACGGCAGTTGGTGAGACACGGGCACTTTCTTGTAAATGGGAGGAAATCCGATATCCCCTCCCATCTTCTGAAGCCCGGTGATAGTGTCGAGGTCAGGGCTGCGAGCAAGGAAGTCGAGGCAGTAAAAGAAAGCCTATCAATAGCAGAGCATAGAGGTTTCCCGGAGTGGGTCGAGGTTGATACGAAGGACATGAAAGGAAAATTTGTCAGGGTTCCTTCCAGGGAAGAGATGCAGGTTCCGGTCCAGGAGCAGCTTATTGTCGAGCTCTACTCCAAGTAACCGTAGATTCCTGGACCATATCGGACTACAATGGGGAATATTTCTGGCGCTTCGAAAACTTTAATAGATAGGCATAGGAGGCCTTACTATGGATCTTGTTAAAAGGGGCTTTCAGCTGCCCAAGAAGATTAATTTTGATGAAGAGACGCTTACGGACTCTTACGGCAAACTGGTGGTGGAGCCCCTTGAGAGAGGATTCGGAACCACTATCGGGAATTCGCTGCGCAGGATACTGCTCTCTTCCATCGAGGGCGCTGCAGCTACCGGAATCAGAATACCTGGAGTCCTGCACGAATTTTCCGCAATAAAGTCCGTCAAAGAGGATGTTGTCGACATTATTCTTAATATAAAGAAGCTGCGCTTCAAACTGTACAGCGACGATAAGCGGACGGTTACTATCCATACAAAGGGGCCGAAGGCGGTAACCGGTGCCGATATAGAGGTAGACGCCAACGTAGAGGTGCTGAATGATGAGCAGCATATCGCCACTCTGGACACCGGAGCAAGCTTCGAGATGGAAGTTTACGTCAAGAAGGGCAAGGGGTATGTCTCTGCAGATATGAACAAGGAGGAGGGCCTCCCCATTGACGTCATCGCCGTAGACTCCATATTCAGCCCTATCAGGAAAGTAAACTTCTTGGTGGAAAGGGCGAGAGTTGGAAGATCCACTGATTACGACAGGCTTATCATGGAAGTATGGACGGACGGAGGTATCAGTCCGGAAAAGGCGGTAAGCGACGCCGCTTCCATCATGATGGATCATCTCGACCTCTTCATTTTTGTGGAGGAGGATTCTTCAGCGGAGGAATCGTCTCGTTCCTCCAATGTGGTGGTTGCGAACGCCTCAACGAATGAGAATCTGATGAAGAGTATCGACGAACTGGAGCTGTCCGTCAGGGCGTATAACTGCCTGAAGAACGCGAACATCAAAACCATTGCCGATCTTGTGCAGCGGACTGAGCACGAGATGCTCAAGACGAAGAATTTCGGACGTAAGTCCTTGAACGAGATAAAAGAGATTCTGAACGCCATGGGGCTGAATTTCGGAATGAGAATAGATGCAAACGAGCTGGAAGGCAGTGCTTCAAAATCTTAGAGGAGGAAGAGGTAATCATGCGCCATAAAGCAGCGGGAAGGAATTTTGACAGGACCGCAAACCAGAGGAAGGCACTACTGCGCGGGCTTGTATCTTCGCTTATCGAGCACCAGAGGATCGAAACAACATTGGCTAAGGCTAAGGCCATAAAGGGAATAACGGAGAAGCTGGTTACTTTCGGAAAGAGAGGCGACCTCCACGCAAAGAGGATGGTATTATCCTATATCCCAAACAGGGTGATCATGACGAAACTCTTTTCGGAGATCGCGCCCCGCTTTACAGAGAGAAACGGCGGCTATCTCCGGATTGTTCAGACCCGCCAGCGCGTGAATGACAGGGCGCCCATGGCAATTATCGAGTTTGTCGATTATGAAGGCCGAGCGCACGCCGCAGAAAAAAAAGGTGGGGAAAAAGAGGAAGCAAAGTGATGAGCGACCTGCTGGTGGGGGCAGGGGTTCTTGTCGTATGGGTACTTTTGCAGTATATAGTCCTGCCACGTCTTGGCGTTCTCACCTGAGCAGTTCCTCCCAGGGGTTCGGGAGACTCGAAAAAGTGTAAGATGTAACGAGAATTATTGAGCTACAATAAAATGGGTGTTGCGATCACGATCGTGATGCCCTTTTTTTTGTCGATACCGTCGTGTTTTGCCTCTGATACTCCAGCCTATTCCGGGCCTTTCTCATGCTTAGCTCCTCTCCTGTCAATATCTTGGCAGCATCCTGTGCCCCCTATAGCAGTCTTCTCATAGCTGCCGTTGCGGCTGTTGCCGCTGCTTCTGCCCCAGAATCGTTCTTCTGATCGCTAAGATGGTGCGTCAGCTCCCTCTGTAAACACCGCCCCAGCACCGCTTTGGTCAGCTGCTTCAGTAAATATTTTTCATGCTCGTAAGATCCGTTCATAGGATGTATGACAGTGCAGAGGGCTTCAAGGAGAAGGTCCTCTGCTTTACGTATCGCATTCACACTATTTCTTTTTCCCGTTTCGCTCAGAGGACTTCCTGCTTTTCGATAAGGACCTGCACCGTGCGCATTTTTTCCTTGAGCCATTCATCGATATC
>JADLDZ010000200.1 GCA_020846375.1 Nitrospirales bacterium
CTCATGCCATCGAATTCCCATCCCAGTCTTCTCTTCAGTTCGGCATACTCCGGGGCGGCCGTCTTCCCTTCCTGCAGCATCCCGGCAAGGGCATCCAGGACTTTGTTGGTGTTGGTAACGTATCCCTGGTAAAGTGTGAAGTGGTTTTTCAGGAGCGTCTCGCTGAACCCCTCCATGCCGATGAGCTTTCCATAGTCCTTCGCCGTATACGCCATAAAGACCTCCTTTAGATGAACATTTTGGAAATTCTATTCTTTTTCGATATTATTATCAAGCCTGCGCTTTGGTGTTGTGTCTGAACACCGCCGACCGCACTACTAAATTAATAGTAGCAAAACCGGTCCAAATGTCAAATAAAAGACAGAGTGCCACAGAGAGAAAAGCAGAATGAGACAGGGTAAGACAGAGATGAAACAGAAAAGCCGGAGAGAGACAGGAAATTGTTTTTTGCTATAATTTTTATACGTTCCCATTTTCTGCAGAATCCGGTATCCGTAAGGAGGCAGCACAAGGGCAATGCTGAAAGCGGTCATATTCGATTTCGGGGGAGTGATAGCGGAAGAAGGGTTCCGTCAGGGTCTGCATGCCATTGCCCGAAAAAACGGCCTGGATCCCGATCACTTTTTCCGGTGCGTCCGTGAGCTCATCTATGAGACCGGCTATGTGATCGGCGCAGTGGAGGAGCATGTCTTCTGGAACATTGTACGGGAGAAGACGAAGATCTCAGGGAGCGACGGCGAACTCCGGGAGGAGATCCTCTCCCGGTTTGTCCTCCGCCCGGAAATGGTGCGAGAGGTGGAGAGGCTCCGTTCTTCCGGGTTGATCGTCGCCCTGCTGAGTGATCAGACAAACTGGCTCGACGAGATCGAACAGAGAACCCCTTTCTCTCATCTCTTCGATACGGTGTACAATTCGTTCAAACTGGGGAAGAGCAAACGCGACCCCTCGGTCTTCACCGATACCTTCTCCGCCCTGGGCATTCTTCCCCCGGAAGCACTCTTCGTGGATGATTCCGTGGAAAACATCGAGAATGCACAGAGCAGTGGCTGTATAGTGATACACTTTATCAGCAGCGGCGACTTCATATGGCATCTCAAAGACTTCATCCGCATCCCGTGTCATCGGCAGGGCACCCGGCGTCCCTCCCTCTGATCCCCTGCCGCCTTTTCTGCCGTTACCTTTTTTGTTCCCCCTGTCTCTTTCCGCCCCACCTCTGCTTCATCTCTGTATCTCTGTCTCAAGCTGTCTTTTTCTGTCTCACCCTGTTGTACTCTGTTTCATGCCGCCTTTCCCTGCTCTTCCGTATCTGTTAAAATCTTTCTATGGATATCCCGAAGAGGAAACTCGGCAGGACAGGGGAATGGGTGACCATCCTGGGACTGGGAGGTGAAGGTGTCCTTCGTTCTTTTGGACACGAAAAAGAGGCATATGCCCTTATCAACAGGGCGCTCGACCTCGGCATCACCTACTGCGAGTCGGCGCGGGCATACTCGGGCAGCGAATCCTACTACGGGAAGGCGCTGAAAGAGAGGCGCAGGGAGGTATTCCTCACCAGTAAATCGCATGCCCGGGACAGAGAAGGCGCCCTGCTCCACCTGCAGGAGACCCTGAAGAACATGGCGACCGATCATCTCGATCTCTGGCAGGTACATGACGTCCGGACGGGGGAGGAAATCGACGAGATATTCGGCCCGGGCGGAGCAATCGAGGCCTTCATTACCGCGAAAAAGGAGGGGATGACCCGCTTCATCGGGGTAACCGGGCATCATGATCCCCGGATCATACAGAGGTGCATCGGGATCTTCCCCTTCGACACGGTGCTCCTGCCGGTGAATCCCGCCGAGCCCGCCCGCGACAGCTTCATCGATACGGTGATCCCCCTCGCGCAGGAAAAGCAGATGGGCGTCATCGGAATGAAGGTCTATTTTCGCGGGTTGGCGGAGAAGCTGCCCTGGTACGGCGGCATGGAACCCTTTCTGCATTTCGCCCTTTCCCATGCGATCACCACCGCGGTCGTCGGATGCGACACCCTGCGGCACCTGGAGGAAAACGCCGCTTTCGCGCACTCCTTCAGGCACCTGTCCGACGAAGAGATGCAGGAGCTTATCGCGGAAACCGCCCCCTTTGCGCAGCAGCTCATGTACTATAAGCCGTGATGCTGCTGCCGCGCACACCACAAACAGGACGAGACCAGTGGGCAGGGAGGAAATATGGCGGAAGAGAGAATATATGATTCCATCATCATAGGCGCCGGGCCCGGAGGGCTCCAGGCAGCCATCTATCTGGGACGATACAACAGGGATGTCCTCCTGATCGACAGGAACGGCGGCAGGACATGGCACGCAAAGCATATCGAGAACTTCCTCAGCCAGAAGCTGATCACCGGGGAGGAGATCGTCACGACGGGGATGGAGCAGGCAAGGAGCTTCAGAGTGCGGATCGAAAGGGGGCACGTCACCTCCGTAACGAAGAGAGAGCACTTCGATGTGCACACCGAAACGGACCTCTATCACTCCCTTTTCGTCATCGTCTCCACCGGGGTGTATGACATACTGCCTCCCCTGGAGAACCTCTACCCCTTCTTCGGCACCAGCTTCTTCACCTGTATCGATTGCGACGGCTACCGGACCACCGGGAAGAAGCTGGTCATTCTCGGAGACGACATCGAAGCCGTCCTCCACGCCTTCGCCATGAAGGAGATGTTTACCAGGGACATTACCGTCGTCCTCGACTCCTTCCCTATGCCTCCCGAATACGAAGAGGAGCTGCGGGGCGAGAATATACGCTGCGTTACGGGCCGCCCGGTGCGGCTGGCCGGGGACACGCACCTCGAAGCCGTCGAACTGGACAACAGACAGCGCATCGCCTGTGAGGTGATCATATCCACCTACGGGTGCCGCATGAACGACGATTTCCTGTCCGGCCTGCCGTTGAAGAGAGATCCCCGGGGCTACTTCATCACCGACTCTCATTACGAATCATCCCTGGGCGGGCTGTACATCGTCGGGCCCCTCAATACCGGCCCCGATCAGGTCGTCATTGCGGCGGGAGAGGGGGCGGCGGCGGCCATCGAGCTCAACAAGAGGCTCATTGAACGCAGGAAAATGGCTTATTTCCTGGAATAACATGGACTTTCCCCCGGCTTGCCCTTCCATTGACGGAGGGTCCGGGGAGATGCTATTATATCAATAGAGTTTCAGAAGTTTTTGCCCTTGCGAGGCTACAAAGACTTTTAGCTTTGTGGCTTTTTTGTCCAGGAGTTCTGAGATTCCATTTTTACGATAAGGAGGTACACACGATGGCTCAGGGTACGGTAAAGTGGTTCAACGACTCCAAAGGGTTCGGCTTTATTACCAGAGAAGACGGCACCGATGTTTTTGTCCACCACACTTCCATCCAGGGCAACGGGTTCAAATCCCTTGCCGAGGGTGACAGAGTCAGCTTCGACGTCGAAAAAGGCCCGAAAGGCCCCAAGGCGATCAATGTAGTAAAGCAGTAACAACAAGGATTCCCACGAAGCCCTCCCCACCAACGGGAGGGCTTTTTATTCTCCTCCCTCTGCAACGCCCCTTTCAATCCCGGTGCTATCTGATAGAATGTAAGTAAGGCGTACCTGACCACACCAGGGTGTGTCTGCACCCCGCCTCGAAATCTTCGGAAGGGGAGTCCATGCATCCTTCTTCGTCATCAGGATCATGCGGCATCGGCCTTGTCTGCGCCGTCAAGGGGACCGGGAGCCATGCCATCGTACAATGGGGAGTGGAAGCGCTGGCGAACCTTACCCACCGGGGCGCCATCGGCGCCGACGGCAAGACGGGAGACGGCGCAGGAGTCCTCACCCGGATACCCCGGGAGTTCTTCGCCCGGGAAATCAGAGACGCCGGGCTCCGCCCCCCTGAAGGCGACCTGGCGGTCGGCGTCTTCTTCCTGTACGCGGAAAGGCGGAGGGAGATCGAAGAGATCCTCGGAGAACAGGGCTTTCTCCCCCTTGGGTGGCGGGAGGTCCCCACCCGTGACGACGCCCTCGGACAGGCAGCCTGCGACGCAAAGCCCTCCATCGTGCATCTTCTTCTGGACACCGCCCCTGTGGAGCCGCGGAAGCGGGAAGCGCGCCTGTACCTCGCCCGGCGCGCCATCGAGAGGAGGCTGGGCAGAGAGGTGTATGTCCCCTCCCTCTCTTCAAAGACCATCGTCTACAAGGGATTGCTCATGGCAAACCGGCTTGCGGACTTCTATCCCGACCTCGTCCGCGGGGACTACGAATCCGCCTTTTGCATTTTTCATCAGCGTTTTTCCACCAACACTTCCCCGGAATGGAACATGGCACAGCCCTTCCGGGCACTGGCCCACAATGGGGAAATCAATACCATCCAGGGGAACAGGAACTGGATGCTCTCCCTTGAACAGGAGATACGCCACGAGCTGCTGGGAGATGACGCAAAGCTGCTCAGCCCCCTGGTCTCCCTGGAGGAGAGCGACTCCGCATCCCTGGACAGGATCGTGGAGCTCCTCATTCTCTCCGGCCTTTCGGGGGCGCACGCGGTAAACCGGTGCGTGCCCCCTGCCTGGGAGCATGCGCCCCTCACCGAGAGCGCCCGCGCCTTCTTCCAGTATCAATCCTTTCTCATGAGACCCTGGGACGGCCCCGCCGCCCTCGTCTTCACGGACGGAGACACGGTAGGGGCGCACCTCGACAGGAACGGCCTCAGACCCCTGCGCTATACGCTGACCGGCGACGGAATCCTCATCGTCGGCTCCGAAACGGGGATGCTCGACCTCGGAGACGGTGAGATACGGGAAAAAGGGAGGCTGGGACCCGGCGAAACCCTCCTTGTCGACCTCGCGGGGGGAAGAGTGCGCCGCACAGAGGAGGTCATCGAGGAACTCGCACAACAGAGGCCCTACAACGACTGGATCCGGGAGCATCTCGTCTGGATAAAGGGGAGCACCGTCATCCCTCCCCGGCTCGACGGAGAGCTGCAGCGCCAACAGGCGGCCTTCGGCTATACGGAGGAAGAGCTGAAGAACCCACTCAGGGCCATGGCGGAAACGGGAAGGGAAATGACTTACTCCATGGGAGATGATACACCCCTCCCCCCCCTGGCGAAAAGGCCGCAGCTCCTCTTCCGCTACTTCAAGCAGCGCTTTTCACAGGTAACCAACCCGCCTATCGACTATATACGGGAAAGGAGCGTCATGTCCCTCAGGATGAATGCGGGGCATAAGAGGAATTTCCTCTACGAGAGGCCGGAGAGCGCCCGGAGAGTCCAGATGGACTCCCCTCTTCTCCTCGAAAGCACCC
>JADLDZ010000201.1 GCA_020846375.1 Nitrospirales bacterium
CTCCCGCACGAACTCCTTTTCCTCCTCTTTCGTGGTCAGCCGCCCCATGAGCTTCTCATCATGGACCCTCCTCATGATCTCGGAGTAGACCGGTCCCTGGGGAATCCCCATCTTCTTCAGGTCGTCTCCCTTCAACAGGGGCCTGATGTTCCGCAGATGCAGGAGGTAGTGGGAGACGGCCTTCTTCTTCTCGCTGTCCGCGGCCAGTGCCATGCTGAAAAGGATCTCCTCGACGGAGCAGCCGGCAAGGAGGTGGTACAGGGGCACCGGGCGGTCCGGCGTCAGATTCCTCACCACTTCAGGGGCATTCCGCAGCCCCCGGGTGATCCTCTCCCTCTGCGGCCGCGGTACCGCAAGCCTGTCCAGTGCCACTTCCCGCTCCTCCGGGGAGAGGCGATACAGGAGGGCCATGGTGTACAGCATCCCCCTGTCGTATTTCTCATCGAGGAAGAGCAGCTCGAACCACGTAAGGGTGTCGTGCACCGAACGGAGAAGGGTATCGAGCCCGTGAGAATAGATGAGAGAGGAATGGATTACCTTCAGCAGTCCGTAATCGCCCAGCCTCTTGAGCGCCTTGACCGGGTCGGTCTCGTTGAAGATGAGGATCATCTCGTCGTAGATGCGGGAGCCGGAAAGCTTTTCGAAGATGCTCGCCTTGATCGCGAACTTGATGAGATTCTCCGTATGCCGGGTGATCTTGAATCCGAACCTTTCGGAAAAGCGGATGGCCCTGAAAGCACGGGTGGGATCCTCGACGAAGCTGAGGTTATGGAGCACCCGGATGATCCTGTCCTTCAGGTCCCTCTGGGCGCCGAAGAAGTCGAGCAACTGCCCGAAGCCCTTCCTGTTCAGCCGCACTGCAAGGGTATTGATGGTGAAGTCGCGCCGGTACAGGTCCCTCTTGATGGAGGCCGTTTCGACCGTCGGCATCGCGGCCGGAGACGCGTAGTATTCGGTCCGGGCGGTGGCGACGTCGATCTTGAAAGTGCGGAGCCCGGGTACGGCGCGCACGGAATCCCTTCCGTCGCCGGTCTTGCCATCCCTGGCGAACAGGGAGCTCCCCTCCCTTATGATGATCTGGGCGGTGCCGAATTTCCGGTGGGCCGTGACGAGTGCATTCAGCTTCTTTCCCATGTCCCTTGCAAAGGCGATGCCGTCCCCCTCCACCACGATATCGATGTCAAGGTTTTCCTCTCCCCGCAGCAGGTCCCGCACGCTCCCTCCCACGAGGTAGACGCCGCACCCCAGTTCGTCGGCCGCCTCTCCGGCCATGGCAAGGAATTTATGGATATAAAAGGGCATCCGCTCCCGCAGCAGGGTGGCGACGTTTCTGGCAAACCCGCTGGTCGGTTCACCCCCTGCCGTGTCCCTCGAAGCGACACGCCCCCTCCGCAGCATGTCCTCGTAAATCGAACGGAGGATGTCCGTCCTCGTAATGGCTCCCATCACCTTTTCGCCTTCGAGGACCGCCACGAATCTCTGGTTGTGCTCGATCATGTCCTGCTCCACCTCGGACACCGGCCTGTCCGGGGTGACAGTGATGGCGTCGGCAGTAGCGAAGTCCTCGCACCGGTTCTTCCCCAGACCATGGAAGAGCGCCTTCTCCACCACCTCACGGGAGAGAATGCCCCGGTACTTCTCATTTCTCACCACGGGGAGCACATTGACTCCGTAGCGGGTCATCATGAGCTCGGCGTCCTTGATGCTGCTGTTCCACTGGACCGCGACCACCGGTTTCGTCATCACGTCAGCAGCCACCTTCGCCGGCCGGACATGCTTCTCCAGGGCGGCGACCAGCTTTTCCTCCACGATCTCGAAAGGGAGGTCCTTTATGGTGGCGGAGGCGGCGGAGCGGTGTCCTCCCCCGCCGAACTCCGCGAGGACGGAGGAGATGTCCAGCTCCGCCACCCTGCTGCGGGCCACCATCAGGATCTTGTCGTCCATGCCGATGAGCAGGACCACGGCGTCCGCATCCTCCATGCTCATCACCTGGTGGGCGAGATGCGCCACATCCCCGAAACCCTCCATCACCGCTTTTCCGATCTTTATCCGCACCCCGAGGATTACGACCTCTTTCAGGGATTCGATCAGCCTGTTCAGGAGGGAAAGCTCCTCCCTGCTCATCTCCTCCCTGAGGAATTCGGCGACGGTGGTGAGATTCGCCCCCTTTTTGACGAGATAGGCGACAGCCATCAGGTCCCGTGGCGTAGTCGAGGTAAAGAGCAGCGATCCCGTTTCCTGGTAGATCCCCAGGCAGAGGGTGGTGGCTTCGAGGGGGGTGAGCGGAAGTCTCTTCTTCTGGAGGATCTCGGTGAAGACGGTGGACTCCGCCCCGGCAGTCTCCACGACCTCCCGCTCTCCCTGGATATCCTCCTTCGTGCGTGGATGGTGGTCGTAGATGTGCACCTTTATACCCGGCCGGGAGAGGAGTTCCTTGAGAGGTCCGATCCTGTCGGGATGCTTCGTATCGACGACAATAAGCCTCCTGACCTCCTCAGGAATGATATCCCTGACCTTCCTGATCTCGACGGGATGGAACGCGTCGACAAAATCCCGGACCTTCTTCTCCATGGAGCCGGGGAAGACGATCACCGCGCCGGGATACAGCTTCTGTGCGGCCATGGCGGAAGCGAGGGAATCGAAATCGGCATTCAAATGGGAGGTGATGACATCCATACCTCATAGGATACCACAGCAAGGGATCAAGTCCGGCATACTCCTAAAGCAGGGGGTCAGGGGAGAAGATGGGATAGACACCGACTACTCCGCTCATTTCGTTGATTTCTCTTGTATTCTGAGCTATTACATGGATGTCGTCCGTATCCAGGAGCAGAATGATTCGATCGTCTTGCACCGCATGCACACTCACGTGAGGCTTCCGGGAGAAGGCGTCCGACAAAAGCTCCCGGGCATGCTCCTCGACCCTAACGACAAATCCGATCATCCCCACTCCTCACCGTTTTTTTC
>JADLDZ010000202.1 GCA_020846375.1 Nitrospirales bacterium
CGGCAGCCCGAGAACAGACAGGTCATCCCCTATGCAAGGATCAGGCGGGAGTACTATGACGTCTGCGGGGGTGACTGCACCATCGAGAATGAGGCGGGCAAGTGCATGTCCTGCGCCTCCTGCCGTGACTGTCATATGTGCGAAACAACCTGTTACTGGGGAGCCATCAGCAGGGTCGAGCACGGGAACGGCGACTTCGAGTATGTGGTGGACGAGGAGAAGTGCATCGGCTGCGGCTTCTGCGCGGGCATCTGTCCCTGCGGCATCTGGGAAATGGTCGAAAATATTTAATTTACGGCGCGTGGCTCATTGCTCATTGCAGGGCAAAAGTTATATAATAGTCTCTCTGCCTCATGAGCAATGAACTGGTCGTCATGAAAAGTATCGGGGCGTAGCGCAGCCTGGTAGCGCACACGGTTCGGGACCGTGGAGTCGGAGGTTCAAATCCTCTCGCCCCGACTCTTTCTCCCTCTCTTCCGGGTCTCTCCCCTGCCGCTTCCTGCAGCCACCTGTCGTCCTTTCTCCCCGATGCCCCCCGGCTGAAAAACTGAAAAACACCGTATTGACAACGCCCCATGCGAATGCTACAATCACTGACGTTGTTGCTACTATTTTTTACGTCGCACCCTACTGCGGAGAAAGAGAGCATGAAGAGCACCATCAACCATGCCGCCATAGAACAGCTTCTCAAGAGGCTGCCCATCCTCAAGGGACTTTGCGAAGAGCATGCCACCTGCATCATAAAGGACTTCTCCCTCCGCACGGCGAAGAAGGGAGACGTCATCTTCTACCAGTCCGATGAGAGCACCGATCTCTATATCATCCTTGAAGGCGAAGTGAAAGCCTCCCTGGTGGATATGGAGGGGAACGAGCTGATTCTTGCGACCTTCGGCCAGGGTGATTTCTTCGGCGAGATCAGCCTCTTCGACGGACAGCCCCGCTCAGCCACCATCACCGCCGGCAAGGATTCCACCTTCGGCGTGCTGACAAGGGAGAAGTTCCTTCAGGCCATCAAGAATGACCCGATGATCGCCATCGGCCTCATCACCAGCCTGGCAAAGAGGATACGGATGACCGACGAGAAGCTGGAATCGCTCGTTTTCCTCGACGTAAGCCAGCGGGTGATCAAACTGCTCCTGGAGATCAGCAAGGGGGAGAGAAACAAGGAGGGATATTACAAGGCAAAGAAGCTCACCCATAGAGAGCTGGCGGCGCATACCGGGGCCTCACGGGAAGCCGTATCGAAGGCACTTAAAGTCCTCTCCTTCAGGAAGGAAATCAGGGAGGAGGAGGGGTATTTCCTGATCTCCCCCTCTGCCGAAAGTCTGACCGTGCTTTAACCGCCGAGAAAAGTCCGGCGTCCGCATTGCCCGGCTCCCTCACATACTCGCCCAAAACCGTCACAAGGAAGCCGAATAATTTTCAAATACTGAGATAGATCATAACCAAAGGCATGTCACTCCCGTAGAATAGAGATCAAGGTCCTTTCCTCCCGGGGAGGCAAAGATCCCCGGAGAAGGGAAAAGATCAACCGGTCAGCGGGAGAACGAGAGTGCATACGCTACCTTTTTATGGAAAGGTATTTTTCCTTACCGGGGAGAAATACATCGTGGCGACAGTGAAATGGGTCAAACGGCTGCTTATCATGAACCGCGAGTTCATCCTGCACGAGACCTTTGCCGTCAGAGGGCTTATGCAGGCCCTCATGAGACCCCGGAACACCCGCGTCCCTTGGACAGCGGAGGAGATGCGGGAAATCAGGGCTCATCTCTGGACGCTGTCCCTGGTCGTTCCCGCGCTGCTCATCTTTCTTCTCCCCGGTGGCTCCCTGCTTTTGCCCTTTCTTGCTGGAGTGCTCGACAGGAGAACGATCAAGAGACTGTAGCGGGAGAACCACTCCCGCCGTTCTTCCGTCAGCTCCGCTCCTTCCTGTGCTATTATTCAAGCACGTCACCGATCAGTGCACTTGCTGATGATTCCCGGACAAAACGAACAGAGGGCTGGAGAGAATGCGAAGAAAGGTGATCGCGGTTGTCGGGGCAGGTGCCGCGGGAAAAAAGGAGACCCATACCGCTGAAGAGGCAGGAAGACTGATCGCTCTGCGGGGAGCGATTCTTGTCTGTGGCGGACTTTCCGGAGTAATGGAAGCTGCGGCCCGCGGCGCGAAGGATGCGGGCGGAATCACGGTGGGCATCCTTCCCCAGAACCACTGCAATGAGGCCAACCCCTACATCGACGTGCCGGTCGCCACAGGCTTCGGCGAAGGCAGGAATGTCATCATCGTCCGTACCGCAGACGCTCTCATCGCAGTGGGAGGAGAGTACGGCACCCTGTCGGAAATCTCGTTCGCGCTGAAAACAGGAAAACCGGTCGTCGGGATACACTCTTGGGACATACGGGGGGTCATAAAAGCGGAGAGCGCCGAGGAGGCGGTGAGCAAGGCTTTCGCGCTGCTGCACGGCTCATGATTTTTCTTTCGGGAGGCAGGGCCTTACGATCAACCCCTGTTTTGTGGTAATATATTTATCTGATTTGCGTAGCCCCCTTAGCTCAGTAGGATAGAGCACAGGTTTCCTAAACCTGGGGCCAGAGGTTCGAATCCTCTAGGGGGCATTAAAAACCAATTGAAAAACAAGGGACAACGGACTGCTCCGCTGTCCCTTGTTTTTGCCCTGTTTACTACAGTTTACTACATTTTCTGTGCGTCGGCCGACGCAATCACCTCTTCCGAGCTCCGGGGAAGGGCGGCATTGAGGCGCCCAACCTCCTCCTCGATGCTCTGCGGCTCTCCGGTTTTGAGAGCCTGATAGGCCTTTGTCCCGATACTGATAGCACTCAAGAGCAACTGCACTGCATTCCCTGCCGTTATGATCATTGCACCCCTCCGATTGTAATGCCATACGCGCCGGCGAGCTGCAGGAGATCCATGATCGCCCGCTGTCTCTCTGTCAGTTCTTTGCCGGAAAGGTACTTGTCGACGATCCCCACCACCTCTTTCTGTTTGTACCCCTTGTTCTGATACCACGCAGGGTAGCCGCTCGAAAGCCTTGCAACCACCTGCCCTGTCTCCTCGTCGAAGACCTTGCCCGGTCCCTCAGAAGTCAGGAGCCGGTCGCGGATAAACTCCAGGTGTGTCCTGTCCAGCTCCTTTTTCGGGAGAGGAAGGGTGATGCGCTTTTTCGGGGTAAAGGTCGGCGCATCCCCCCAGTCTTCCGTTATGGTGATCTCCTCAGGGAGGGCCTGTTCAATGGTGCGCTGTACCTCCTGCTCCACCTCCAGGATCTCCCCTGAAGCGGCCGCCTTTGCCTTGACAGCTTCCGGGGGCTCTGCCGTGCGGAGGGGGATTGTCTCGCCAACAAAGAGGCGGTCAAACACAGTGCGCACCTCCGGGGACATCCGCACGCGCCAGATGTCCTCGCCGATGATACGTCCGTAGATGTCGAGGATCCACTGCTTGAACTTCTGGAAAACGCTCTGCAGCTCCGGCAGGGGCGCCTTTCCCTCGGCAAGGTACCGCTCAAAGGCTTTGGCGAACTGCTCTTCCTGCTCCCGCTTCCAGAGGCCGCCCTCCACCCCTGCCCACCTTTCAGCAGCCGCAAGGTCCTCACCCGGAAGGTCGCGCCGGAAAATATGCCCCAGCTCATGGACCACCGTGGAGACATCGGCCTGCTTAAAGGCATGGATCACTGCGCGGCCGTCTTCCAGAAACTGCACGGCCCCGCGGTTTGCCTGCTCAAGGGTATTGATTCCCTTGGGAGCCGAAGGTAAAATATCAGTAGTAGGGCGGAGCGTTTTGGACGTGTCAGAAGGGGTCTCCCTCTCGGGAGGCATATCATTCGCCGCCCTGTACTTCCTCATAGAAAGAGCAGCAAGCTCTCCTTTGCCGGTTCTCACCTCTTCGAAATAGTAAGTAACCCCATTGAACTTCTTGATATAGAGAATCAGGTCGTTACCCTGATTGCTCTTTCCGCCATTTTCCACCTTGTCGGGCACTGCAATGATTTCGGGGATGCGGAATATATCATCGCGGGTAACGGCCAATTGCCCGCGTGTGGCTTCCTTTGTCTCGTCTCCGTGTTTTTTCAGGATGTGATTGATAGAGTAGTTATCGATCACATGCCGATACCCCGCAACATCGTACCCGGTGGATTGCTTGATTATCTCGGATTCGGGGAGGGCAACGGCGGCAATCTCCACCTTCCGGACCGAGTTGTCTTTCCCCTCTGTCGTGTAGTCAAAAAGCTCTGAAAGTTGCGTCTTCACGCGCTCGCGCTGAAAGAGTGCCTTTGTCGGCGCGTCTCCTGAAACAATGCCCGCAATCCGCTTGCTGATATAATCGTCGACAGGCACGGCCTCCCGCCTGGCCCGGGCTTCCACCAGGCCCACCACCGCGCTGGTCTGCTCGTCATCGAGCCGGAAGTGCTCCTTGAGCCCCTGCCGCAGCTCAGGGAGCAGAAACGATTCCGGCAGCTCCGCCTTGATGTCGCGCACCTGCTCGGCAACATCCACGGGCTTTCCCGCGGCCATGTCCTGCAGTGCCTTCTCTTTTGCCTTCAGGTTCACTTGAATTGCCCGTGGGGTCGGGGTGAAAGGGGAGTCCTGCACCGCCTTCTGGTGCGCGGCGATAGTGTCCAGGGCATCCTCGACGCGGGCAGGCATGCGGCTCCGCCCTCTCTGGTAGTGGGCCATTCCCCCGAACACCACTCCCAGGACAAGATCGAGGGTGCGTGCCACGGGATCGAGGGGATCATACGCCTTTGCCTGGTCCCCATACCCCCGCGCCTCCAGCAGGCGCTTGGTGGCCTCTGTCTGCCCTGCGCCAAACAGGGGATTGAGCGCGGCAAGCCCAAGTGTCCTGGCCAGGGTCTTCCCTGCTCCCGGAAGCGCCACCTGGGCCGCCTGCACTGCCGCTGCCCCGATGCCGGCCGCTGTTGCGGTGGTGGGGTCAATGCCCTGCTCCACCATGTCCGCACCGGTATTCAGGGCGCTCTGCCCAAGGAGGAGAGGCACGGCGCCAGGGCCGGTCATAACAGGGATCGCAAGCCCTGCAATGTCCCCGAAGAGCTTGCCGGCCCCGGAGGTGCTCCCTGGATCAGGGGTCCAGAACTCCTGGGCAGGCTTGATCACCTCCTCGTAGAAGGTGTAGCTCTTCTCCTGCCCTGTCTTGTTCCCCAGTGCTCCCTGGAGTCCTCCCAGGGCAAGGGTCGCTGCAGCGCCGATGTCAGCGCCCGTCTTCATGAAGCCCATGCCCGTTGCCTTCAGCACGCCCACCGGCTTCGTCAGAAGGGTTTCCCGCTCGTCGGGGATGTTTTCTTCGCGGAGGAGGATCATCTGCCGAACCTGAACTGCACGTAGTTCCTGAAGTCGGCGGTGCGCAGATACTTGCCGCCCACTACCACCCGGTATACTCCCGGGGCCTGCGTCATCTCCCACTCGGCATCGTCCCTGATGAACTCCGCCGCCTCTTCATCACTCATGCCGTACACCCCGCCCATGGACCTGATCATTGCAGGGGTGATCGCCTTGATGGTGTCCCGCAGCTTCTCTTCGCTGAACCCCTCGGGAAGGACAATCCTGTTGCCGCTGATCTTCGTGGTCTCTCCCACCACTGCCTTGAAGGACTCCTGGGCAAGCTTCTTGTCCACTACCCCGTCTGCCATCCCGCGCTGGCTCGCCTTTGCCGCATAGAAGGCCTTGAACGCCTCGTAGTTGTCCCCGATGTTCCCTGCCGTGAGGCCGGTAAAAGCATCCCGGGCAGTGCCAAAGAACAGGCTTCTGAGATCCTCCTCTTTCGGCATCTTCATGGACTTGTCCTTCAGGATCTGAAATCCCTCGGTCACTGTGAGCGCGGTATTCCGCTTGCCCTGTGCCATGAAGGATATCTGGATGCCCAGCTGCTGGTCCTCCTGGAGCATCTGACGGGCGATTCCCCTGAGGGCATCCTTGCCCACTACCTTCTCCAGGCCGGTGAGGGTCTCCACACCCCCTACATTTCCCCTCCCCTTTCTTAAATATCCCGCCCTTGCCGCTGAGTTTTTTCTTGCAATCAGCTTTGATTACGCTCGAAATGGGCAACTGGCTCGTCATGGGGCAAAAGCGCGGAGTGCTCTTATGAAAGCAGCTCTCCCTTTCATTCCGAAGTAAGGGAGATTTGTCGGTGTATTTTACACGACAAGGCTCTCCTGTCAGGTTTTTTTACAGATAAAAACAGGCTTCCTTTAAAATTTTTATTTAGATCAATAGCTTAGCTTCAGGCACGCAATTTGCTTAATGAAGGCAGCTTCTTCTTTCTCTGCTTCTGGATAAAGGGGGCTCAGGCTTCCTGGAGTCGCACGAAACCACACTTCTTCGACTACGCAGCCATGATGGTTCAGGTCACCTTTTCCGTCTCCTGCTTCAATGTTCACGGCTGCGCAGCTCATGACGGAATTGGCGGAAGGCAGCCGCTCTGAAAACCGCACCTGACTTTTTCAGCAATGAGGGAATACCATGCAGAAAGTATATTGGTATTTCATACTTATTTTTTTCTGTATGTTCTTCATCGGAGGAATAGTGTACGCGGGGGATCTGATCATTGCGGGGTATACCATGGTGAGTAAAAGTAAAGCGGGGACAATCGACTATTAATCCACCTATAGGCCATAGTAATCAATAACGGGGAGTATCCCGCACAGAACGTTACGGCTTCACTTACCGGCCTTCCCGGAAGCATCACTGCCGTA